>JAKSCP010000399.1 GCA_022360535.1 Pseudomonadales bacterium
CAGGCTTAATGTCAGTCTTAGCAACACCGAGAATTGCAACTTCTGGCGCATTGATGATCGGGATAAAGCCAGTACCACCGATCGCCCCCAGACTTGAAATGGTGATGCAGGCACCTTGCATTTCGTCCATGGAAAGTTTGCGATCTCTCGCTTTGGTACTTAACTCGATCACTTCTTCCGCCAGATCCCAGATGGATTTCTTGTCTACATCCCGAATGACTGGAACGACAAGGCCAGCAGGCGTGGCTACGGCCATGCCTATATGGAAGTACTTTTTCTGAATCAGGTATTCACCGGAAGAGTGCAGTGAAACGTTAAATTGTGGATATTCTTGCAGGGCTTTGACACAGGCCTTAAGCAGAAAGGGCAAGAAGGTCAGTTTCACACCCTTGCGTTCTGCTTCTGGTTTTAACTCCGCTCGAAACGCCTCAAGCTCTGTCACATCCGCTTCATTAAATTGCGCGACATGAGGTACCGAGGACCAACTGCGCTGCATATTGACCGCGGTGACTTTGTGCAACTTGCTTCGGCTTACCTGTTCGATTTCCCCGAACTGAGAAAAATCGATATCCGGTACAGGCGATGCCGCCGCACCGCCAGATGCTGGCGCATTAATGCGTGCCTTAACAAATTCATGCACATCTTCCTTGATAATCCGGCCGCGAGCGCCAGTTCCCGGCACTAGTGTTAAATCCACACCCAATTCCCGAGCCAATTTACGTACTGCCGGTCCTGCATAAACTTTTTCTGAGCTAACCGCCGGTGTCGCACCAGGCGCAGCTGCGACGGTGGCTTCTGCCGCTGGGGCAGGTTTGGGCGCTGGTTCCGGTTCCGGACTGCTGGCTGGTTCCGATTTGGGAGCTGGTGCAGCTGCAACGGCAGCGGGGGCACTGCCTTTCAGGCGCAATATAGAGGAGCCGGTTTTCACTTTGTCGCCGACTTTTAACAGCAGTTCTTCAACCACACCTGCTGCTGGTGCAGGCACTTCCATTGCCGCCTTATCCGACTCCAGGGTAATCAATGAATCATCAGCGGCGATTTCATCTCCAGCGCTGACATGAACTTCAATGACATCGACTTCGTCATCTGTACCCAGATCGGGCACTTCAACAACGCTGCTAATGGCCTGGGCAACAGCAGGTGGTTCTTCCTCGGGCTGAGGCGCTGCGCTCTCTTCAACTTGTTCAGCTTGCTGAGCTTCTTCAACCGCCTCGGCCGCAGGTTCCTCCGGCTCAGCACCGCCAGCCACTTCCAAACTCAGAATTGGGCTACCCGTACTAACCTGATCTCCCAGGTTGATATCGATACTCTTTATCACCCCAGCCATAGGCGCTGGTATTTCCATGGCGGCTTTGTCGCTTTCCAGCACCAGCAGAGAATCGTTTTCCTCTACACTATCACCAACCGCTACCAGCAACTCGATAACTTCGACCTCACTGGCATCACCAAGATCGGGGACAGTAATTTTTTCAATCGCCAATTCCGCTACTCCTGTCTAGTCGAATCGCCGCTACTGCGCCAGGGGGTTGGGTTTAGTCTTATCGATGCCAGATTTCTTCATGAAGTCTGTTATCTGTTTGTCAGTAACTACATCGAGCTCTTTAAGTTCGTTTAAAGCTGCCAGAACCACAAACTTAGTGTCAACTTCAAAGAAATGCCGAAGCTGTTCTCGACTATCGCTGCGACCGAAGCCGTCGGTGCCAAGCACACGATAGGAATCAGGGACAAACTCTCGAATTTGGTCTGAATAAATCTTCATATAGTCTGTGGTGGAAATCACCGGACCCTTTTGCTTGGACAGTTGTTCAGTCACGAAAGGCACTTTTGGCTTACGACCTGGATTAAGCATATTGTCCCGGGCTACATCCAAGGCATCACGACGCAACTCGTTATAGCTGGTGACACTCCACACATCGACTGGCACAGAGTATTCGTCGCGGAGAATCGTCGCCGCCTCACGCACTTCCCGCAGAATGGTGCCACTGCCAAGCAATCGCAGACGCAGATCTTTCTTCACCGCTTTCGCCACTTTGTATTCTTTTGCTCCACCGTCTTCGAGAAGGTACATGCCTTTGATGATCCCTTCTTCGGCTCCTTTTGGCATCGCAGGCTGCTGATAGTTCTCGTTCATGGTAGTGATGTAGAAGTACACCGACTCCATTTCCTCATACATGCGCCGCAGACCTTCTCGCACGATGACCGCAAGTTCAAACGCATAAGTCGGGTCGTAGCTGACGCAATTTGGAACAGTCGACGCCAAAATATGACTGTGACCATCCTGGTGTTGCAGCCCTTCACCATTGAGGGTGGTTCTCCCTGCGGTTGCACCTATCAGGAATCCCCGGGCCTGCGAGTCGCCCGCCGCCCAGCAGAGATCTCCCACCCTTTGGAAACCAAACATGGAGTAATAAATGTAGAACGGGATCAGCGGGTAGTTGTTAACACTGTAAGAGGTTGCGGCAGCTAGCCAGGCAGAAAATGCGCCAGACTCGGTGATGCCCTCTTCCAACATCTGGCCCTTGGTGTCTTCCCGGTAATACATGACCTGGTTGGAGTCGGCTGGATCGTAGAGTTGGCCTACCGCAGAGTAAATCCCCATCTGCCGGAACATGCCCTCCATTCCAAAGGTTCGGGCCTCATCCGGCACGATTGGCACCACCCGCTCACCAATCTCCTTGTCTTTACAGAGAACGCTGAGCATTCGTACAAAAGCCATAGTAGTAGACAGTTCACGATCACCACTGCTCTTTATCTGAGCCTCAAAGGCATCCAGTGAAGGTACTTTCAGTGAAGTGGATTCTGAACGCCGCTGGGGTAACGGAGCACCTAAAGGCTCACGCATCTTGCGCATGTAGCGCAGCTCTAAACTGTCCTCGGCGGGACGATAATAAGGAACGTCTTCCAACTTGCTATCTTCAATTGGAATACCAAAGCGATCGCGGAATTTCTTCAGCGACTCAATATCCAGTTTCTTCACTGAGTGGGTGGCATTTTGCGCTTCTGCCGCGCCACCAAAAGCGTAGCCTTTAACGGTCTTCGCCAGAATTACCGTCGGCTTGCCATTGGATTTAACTGCCTGCGCATAGGCTGCATAAACTTTATAGGGGTCATGTCCCCCACGATTCAATGCCATGATGTCAGCATCGGAAAGATGCTCGACCATCTTTAACAACTCAGGGCTCTTGCCGAAGAAATGTTCACGAGTGTATTCCCCGCCTCGGCTGGCGTAGTTTTGAAACTCACCATCAACCACTTCATCCATGCGCTCCTGCAGCAAGCCGTCTTTGTCGGCCTGGAACAATGGATCCCAGTGTCTGCCCCAGATTACCTTGATGACATTCCAGCCTGCGCCGCGGAAGATTCCTTCCAGTTCCTGAATGATCTTGCCGTTGCCGCGTACCGGGCCGTCCAGACGTTGCAGGTTACAATTGATAACGAAGATAAGGTTGTCGAGATGTTCCCGCCCAGCCTTGCCGATAGCACCCAGCGATTCAGGCTCATCCATTTCGCCGTCGCCCAGAAATGCCCAGATCTTGCGATCAGAGTTATCCATCAATCCCCGGTTGTCGAGATACTTCATTAGATGGGCCTGGTAGATGGCCTGGATGGGGCCTAAGCCCATGGATACGGTGGGGAATTGCCAATAATCAGGCATTAACCAGGGATGTGGATAGGAGGAAAGCCCATTGCCATTCACTTCCTGGCGAAAATTATCCAATTGGGTTTCATCCATACGCCCTTCAACATAGGAACGGGCATAAATTCCTGGAGACGAATGGCCTTGATAGTAAATCAAATCCCCTTCGTGTTTTTCGTTAGGACCGCGGAAAAAATAATTGAATCCTACATCGTAAAGAGTGGCGGACGACGCAAAGGTCGAAATGTGCCCACCAATACTTGAATTGCGAATGTTCGCGCGCATCACCATAGCCAGTGCATTCCAACGAATGATGCCGCGTATCTGGCGCTCCATGAACATGTCGCCCGGCATGCGCTCTTCGTCTAGGGGCGAGATAGTATTGCTGTAAGGTGTGACAACTGAGGTGATGGGAACATAGCGGCCGGTTCGGATGGCGCTATCGTTAAGCTTGTCTATCAGGTAGTGCGCTCGCTCTATCCCTTCTTCATCGATGACCGATTGCAGGGCATCAAGCCATTCTTTGGTTTCGTCCGGATTGATGTCGTTTTGTTGAGTCATTGTTAGCCCGTCTGCCGCCAGGATCACAGATCCAGTCCATGAGATATGTAAATTAATTACAAATTGGCGCGCATTTTAAGCTAATTGCGGCCTTGGTTCCATGACAATATTGCCGCAAATGTAGTTTTACTACATATCTTTAAGCAACACCCGAATTCAAGCAGGTCTAAAGTTCTCTTTTATTTTCAGTAAGTTAGATTTTTCTTGATACTAACCAGAGGAATTCCGAGTAGTCATTAGCCTCTATGATCCCTCAAATACTACAAAATCAAGAGCGCTTGGCTACTAGCCAATCGCGCCACCAAGTTGCCGGGCCTCTACTGCGCTGACACACTAGGCTGTCTGCAACCCGAATATGGTAATTAATGCTAACACCGCGAGCCAAATAGCCTGACTGCGCTCCAACAGCGCCTGGATATCCTCAATTTCTCTCTCTTGTTCTTTACGCCAGTCCTGTCCGGCCTCTGCCCCATCAGAGTCTTCCTTAGCGTGTCCCTGCCCACCACTGAGGGCGCAGCCAGCGTAACTATACAGTCGAGCAGACGCTTCTGTTTCATTGGCAAAAGACCAGAACGATTTCTTGAGATTGTCGAAGCACCTGACGAAATTGCCAGCTAATGAGAATGTTATCGCTAACAGTCTTAGAGGCACCCACTCCAGCAAATGAATGATGTTTGAAACCAGCACACCCTCGATCTCTGCCTGGTTTTCATGTTGAGTATCTCGCAGCTGATAGCTGATGTAGCAGAACATGACCCCCAAGGGGCCAGTCAGCATGTACCAGAAAAACATCACAAACATTTTTTCGAAACAGCGATAGATGAGTTGCTCCTTGAAAAACTCACTCAAAGATTTTTCATCTTGCAAGTCGTTGTCTTCCGGGACCCACATCTCTGTACTTAGGTAGTGAATACACGCTTCTGAATCCCCTTCCCGCCACCTCTGCAAAAAACACTTAACGATATTGCCTGGTTGCGTTCGATCAAATGCAACCAGCAGCACTAATATATGAAGCAACATCACTGGCAAACCAAATGCCGTGTCGTTGAGAAAAATAAGCAAGACGCCGAGAGTCAGCAGAGGAATACCGTAAATGAAGACAAGTGGTGCCAGACCAGCGATTTGCGATCCATTTGCATTGGAGCCAACTGACTCTTCCATGCGACGACGAAATCGAAAGAACCACCCATCATCAAATCGATCAAAATCTTTGAGCCACAGATAGTTGATGGTCAGACAAATTAGAATGACAAGGAATTTCATGGCGGTTAGGTTACTGTTGTCATCTCACTGTTTGTGACTAGTTTGCCCCAGTTACTGCTGAGATTGCCAGCCCCCTATGTCTCCAAGGCTTACCTGGCTATAAATCACTCTGAAATCGCTGCCAATCGAAGCAAGGCCCCGGGTCTGTTTTTCGTTGTGGCGCAATATCACTATGACCTACGATGCGATCAACAGTCAAACCAGGATACCGCCTTAGTAGAGCCTGAGTAACCGCAGCGAGACATTCGTATTGATGATCGGTGAACCTCTCCTCATCGGTGCCTTCCAGTTCGATACCGATTGAGAATTCATTGCAGTTCTTTCTTCCTCTATATTCAGATTCACCCGCATGCCAGGCTTTTCGATCGAATGGCACAAATTGAATGAGATGCCCATCCCGCTCTATCAATAGATGGGCTGATACCCGCAAGTCTTCGAGATCAGAGAAATAGGGATGAGCAGAGCAATCCAATTCATTACAAAACAATTCCGCAATGCGGCCAGTGCCAAACTCGCCGGGCGGTAAACTTATGTTGTGAATCACCAGCAAATCGATCTCGGCACCGTCCGGACGCTCACTATGATTAGGCGAGGCGATGAACTGTGCTTCCTTCAGCTTATGCTGCTCGATGTGCATTGTTGTCTATATGGTTTCTATAAAAAGATGTACAAACATGGAAATCCATTTTTGCGCTGGGATATTACCATAGCCAATCGAGGTCCATTGACCCGCCATTGGCTTCACAGGCCAGCGCAGGTATCAATAGGCACAAACAGAGAGTGTAGTTCGGTTTTTGAGCGGGAGGGTTGGGGTGAAGCGCTGGGTAGTGAGGCTAGTGTCGAACCTGCTGGGAGGAATCAACAATCGTTTGCATGCGTGCCGCAGAATCAAAACCAGACTTTGAAATTCGCAACTCTCCATTGCGCAGAGCAATGGCCAGCCCCAATCGACTGCGACTCAGGCAGTGATTTCCGTTGGCTTTACTAATGGTGTAGGCAGTGGGATCAGAAAGGTTTCTGTTCAACAAGCACTCTTCGTACTTGCCATCGAGCAGTAAATGCACGGTAACTTCATCAGCAAGGGAATCTATCAATGGCAATAGTTCAGAGAGTTCTCCGTATTGATCGTTTTTAGCACCCAATTCATCTTCGCCACCGAGCAGTTTCGCCAGATCATCCAGATCTTCTTGATCCAGTATTTCCTCTCCCGTCGGGCTAATTGATGCTTCCAAGGTCGCATTCTGCTCAACAGTCTCGCCGATGATAACCGTCTTATCCTCGTCAACTAATTCATTGGCCTCATCCTGAGCTTCAGCGTCGACCGTCTGTAAAAACGACTCCAACTGAGTCAAGGTTTCCAGCTGTTCAGATTCAGCCATTTGAATCAGCGTGAATCCGCGGCGTAGTTGCTCAGTCAGTCCAGTAAGTTCTGCTGCAGAAATTCTTGCCCCGTTTCCCAGCACAGAGATCAGCATGGCTAGAGTGTGCTTTGCTTCCAGCCATTCTGGGCTTTCACTGCCTTTATTGGTTCCGATTACCAAAAACACTTCTCGCCAGGGTTTGCGAATCAACTGCTCTGCAAACTCGGGCAAGTCGCTTTCCGCACAGGCTCTGGCAATAAGTTGGTCGATAGTCGCTGCAATGGCGGACTCCTTTGTCTCAGTTTCAGCCTTTACCACTGAGTTTCTACCCTGACCATGTTTGGTTTTGGCAGATGTCACACTGAAACTGGAAGATGACGAATAGAGTTTGTCTACAAATGCAGGGTTATGTAGATTGTTAAGAATTGAAACGATATCGAGAAACACCTTTTCCAATTTCATGAGAAAGTGTTGCTCATACAGTTTCAAAAATACCAGGCGTACATCGAGGGGAATAGCGAGTTGCTTGTGGGCCTGTTGAAATCCTTCAAGCATAGCCTTCAACAAATTTGTGGGATCAATAACCAGGGCCTGACCAGTATGACCAAGGCGCAGTTGGATAGCCTCAATTTGTTTTACCACTGGCGAGTACAACTTAGTGGCTTTGCGCCGCATTGACTGCATTGCCAAGTCCACTTCAACCTGTTCGAACACCTCACCATCGGTAGAATCGCCCGGTAGACCAGATTCACTGACGGCACTGCTTCGATCTCGGTACGAGGCCTTTATTGACTGAATACAGGTTTCCAGAAGCTTCTCTTCAAACAACTTTTGCTTAGCACGCAGTTCTCGCATTGCCGTAAGATAATTACACTGCTCGCCGAATTGGCCTTGCTGTCCGCTGGAAAAAATAAAGTCATCGGCCGCATCGAACAGGTCAGCACTCAGTAGTTGCATTTGCTTGCGTAAGCGCTGACGTATAGACCAACGAACTTTTTCAAGCAGCACAGTATCGTCCCGCTCTGATGCAGTAAGCTGGTTTATCTCCGATGTGCTAGCCATTTTCGCTATGCTCGTGTTGCCGCTGACAGCAGCGGGACTAGTAAAGAATCTCAAGATTTCAAAGGGTTATAGCATTGCCCGCAGAGTTGGGAATTGAACTGGTTCACAAGCCCGGTTTATAGGGCTAATTCTCTTTATAAACAGTAAGTTAGGCAGAAATTTGTAACTGCTTTTCGAGAACCGGGTCACATCTTTCGTATCAACCGGCCATGGGACATAATTCAGCACATGGATAGCAATCGCAGCCACGCACCCGGAAAGCATCTCGGCCAAGGCATGTTAATCGCCTGCTTTGCACTCGCTCTCGGCGCACTCACTTTGTATTTCGATGGTTGGCTGGAGAATCAAACCAACCCTAATCAGTCTCCTGACTTTCGGGAAACCGAAGCAGGAGTTCGTGAAGTTGTGCTTGAGCGGAACAGACAGGGACACTATGTCGCCAGTGGAGAGATCAACAAGGTACCGGTTACCTTCTTACTCGACACCGGTGCCACCGACGTTGCGATTCCGCTCGAAGTTGCGCGGGAAGCCGGACTGCAAGCAGGAATTGCCGGTCGTGCCAACACAGCGAATGGCGTGATTACTGTTTACACTACCCTGGTTGATGAGTTGGTGTTGGGGAACATCGTGCTAACCGATGTCAGCGCAAGCATTACTCCAAGTATGGGTGGCGAGACTATATTGTTGGGTATGAGCGCCCTGAGGCAGGTCGAATTCACGCAACGTGGTACAACACTTACTCTCCGACAAATATAAGCGACAAATACAAACAAAAAGATGTCAGATACTGCCCTACCGAACGATCTTGAAAGTGTTATTGAACAAGCTTTAGATGAAGACATAGGCAGTGGCGATATCACGGCCCAACTCATACCCGAAAATACGACTATAGCGGCGACAATTGTCGCGAAAGAAAGCGGCGTACTATGCGGATCTCCCTGGGTTGATGCCGTTTTCCAACAGCTGGATCCTGACATTGAACTGGCCTGGCAACTGGCTGAAGGTCAGAGTTTTTCCTCAGGGCAAATCCTACTCCGGCTCAAGGGTCGAGCTCGCGCAATTATGACTGGTGAGCGCACCGCGCTGAATTTTTTGCAGACCCTCAGCGCAACGGCGACTCAGACTCAGCAATTAGTGGAGAGCGTCAGCCATACCGAGGTAGCGATATTGGACACACGCAAAACCCTGCCGGGCTTAAGAACGGCACAAAAATACGCGGTGCGCGTTGGTGGTGGAACAAATCATCGCTTAGGCCTGTTTGATGCCTTCTTAATTAAGGAGAACCATATTGCTGCTTGCGGTGGAATTCATGCTGCAATCACCGCAGCTCGCGATCTTTATCCCAACAAACCCGTAGAAATTGAAGTAAGAGACCTGGAGGAGCTTGACCAGGCTCTTGCCGCCAAAGCAGATACCGTAATGCTGGATAACTTCGGGTTGGAAGAGTTGTCTCTGGCGGTAGAGCGCAACAATGGTCAGGCCAAACTGGAAGCATCGGGTGGTATCGACGGGGAGGCGCTGGTCTCGATCGCGGAAACTGGCGTAGACTATATATCGATCGGTGCCCTCACCAAGAACTGTCGGGCCATCGACCTCTCCTTGTTAATTGGTTAAGCTGATTGAAAGTGCCTACAGGGCAGGAGGAATAAGATGAGAATTCCCCAAGCAATACTAATGATAGCGCCTGTATTTGCGCTGTTTCCCACCCTGGTTGCAGCGCATCCTGGCAGTCTGGACATCAATGGTGGCCACTATATGGGGCCCTCCTATCATTGCCACATGAGTGGTTGCCAAATGCCGGATACTTTCAGCGTTGGACGCACCGGCAGAGACAGCTTGCTAACGGACTACCGCAGAAGAGAAAGATTCTATAATCCAGACGACTGGTCATTCGAAGAGGATTTTGATGAGGACTGCCAATCCACTCGTCAGGAGATGTTAATACTTACCAGCAGAACAGAGGTGAAGTACACAAATCCTCGAAACTGTGTGGTACGTACCGGCGAATGGTTAGACGAGTACACAGGTAAAACATTTACCGTGGCCGTTCAAATCGATGTCGATCATGTGATTCCTCTGATGTACGCCCACACCCACGGCGGTGATCGTTGGATGCCTGACAAAAAACTTGCGTTTGCCAATGACCCACTCAATATCGTGTTAGTGGAGAAACGCGAAATCCGGCGCAAGAATGATCGTGGTCCGGATCGTTATCTGCCTCGAGAAGAATTTCAGTGCGAATATGCACAGCTATGGGATGTCCTCTCCGACAAATACGATTTGCAGCTGGGTGCTGGTGATAGAAATACGATTCGTAAAATCCTGGAAGACTGTCCAGCCGACGCTCTGGATCAGAGTTTGATTCAGCAATAAAAGTAGAAATACCGACTCGCACAAACAAAAATGCCGGGCTAATCCCGGCATTTTTGTTTGTAACCTAATTTGAAGCTTACGGTGATTTGATACTGATCTGATCCATACCATTATCTGGATCTAGTTTTGTATCGCCAGCGGGAAACCCTTGTTCGTGCAAGATGTAGGCAATGACATCCGTATATTCTTCAAACATCAGAGAACCAGGATTGTCGGCAGGCATAGTTCCCATAATCGATTCCCACAAATAGAGCAAAGGCTGGTTGTTCCATGAACGTAGCGTATCGCGATAGAAACGCATATTGTGACAAGTCTTACACTGTGCATCATACACAGCTTGCCCCGCCGCAGCCTGTTCAGCAGTGAAAACCCCGTCGCTGACCGTTTTGTCTTGAGCGAGAACAGTTTGTCCAAGGGCGAGGCCCATCAGCAGAAGTAGGCTGGATGCCAATTTTGCCGATTTAATCATGTCACTTATCCTCCAACAGAGAAAATTTGATCGCTTTATCACCTTGTTTTCCAGTCTGATTAGACCTTAAATCAAGCAGCGCAAAGTGGGCGTAACAGTAAACCACCAACGGCGCTTTAGCAAGTGTGCGGCATCCTGGAACCGCAGATACCATGAAACTTTCCCCATTTATTTCAATTAGTTACATTTACGCCCCTATGCTAGCCCTGGCCACATGAACGGCGCCTGAACCCTACTTATTGAAGGCAGTAAATGCGAGCTTGCGCACGTACCGGAGGAAAGCCGGCGATGGCCGATATGCCTTCCATAGAATGAATAGCTATCATCACGGCAAAAACCATCATTTCAATAAAGGCACTTTCCATGGCCCTAGATGAAAAAACAGCAACTCCCGAAGAACTCTGGGAGTATTACATGGGTAAATACAAGAATCAGAACCCCATTGCCAGATGGCTAACCAATGGTTTCTTCGATCAGATCGCCAGCCTTATCAAAGCATTTCCAAATGACTATCGCATTCTGGAAGTCGGTTGTGGGCCTGGCGAATCAACACGCCGCATTCTGACTATGCTGGATGGACAGCATCTTGAAGCTTCGGAATTCGAACAACGTTTAGTCGACCTGCATCAGAAATTCGGCTTTCCGGTCCCACTGCGCCAGGAATCGGTCTATGAATTGCAACGAGAAGAGAACGAATTCGACTGCGTCATGCTGCTGGAAGTGCTGGAACACCTGGAAGACTACGAACTGGCTTTGTCGGAAATTTTTCGCGTAGCGAAAAAGCACGTTATCGTCAGCGTGCCCAATGAACCACTCTGGAGAATTCTGAATTTCATGCGTGGGAAATATTGGTCTGACTTTGGAAACACACCGGGTCATATCAACCATTGGTCAGCATCTGGTTTAAAAACCCTGGTTGCGCAACACGGCAAGATAGTTCAAGTACTAAAGCCCCTGCCCTGGACTATTATTCTAGCCAAAGCTCATGACTGAGACTCCACCCCAAACTGCAAACTCAGCCCGCATCCGCAGGGCACTGCTGCTGCTGATCACACTGGCATGTTTGGGTTTAGTGGCTGTCACCTTGCTGGAGCGAGCAGGCCAATTCGATATAAGCAGTGTAGTTAACAGCCCCTGGCTGATTCACGCAGCAGCATTGCAAGGCATAGCTATCTACTTGTTTATCCTGGCCTGGCATCTGCTCCTGGGCACCCAAAAAAAGCATGGCTTTAAGCTTTCGGAATCCGCCGCTCACATCGGAGTGACCTTACTTGGCAAATACATACCTGGAAAAATCTGGGGACTTCTAGGGCGAGCCTATCTGATGACCACGCGGGAAGTAACCGCAGAGACTGCTGCACAATTGTTGTTACTGGATCAGTTCTTAACTTTCTACACAGGCCTCACGGTTGGTGCAATAGCGTTGGTTTCTGTGATTCAACTGGAATTAGGACTCCTGGCACTATTCGTCGCGGCTATAATTTCACCCGTTGTAGCTCGATTTAACGTCACAGTGATCACATGGATGATGAATTCTCTTGGCAATCTGATCTCAAAATGGCGGTACACGCTCAATCTGAGAAAGGATGCTATAACGGAACTTGCTCTAATGAAGGCTATGGGTGTGTACTTCATACATTGGATAGCAATTGGCATCGTGCTCTTCTTGCTCTACTACCCTGCACTTGAAACGCAACCGACAATCAACTGCCTGCTGATCGTCGCTGCCATTCCGCTGGCTATGTTGTCGGGATTTGTGGCGCTTTGGGCCCCAGGGGGTATCGGTGTGCGTGAAGCTGTTATCGTCGCGATTCTGTCGCTAAACCTGAATCTCGAACTAGCCCTTTCTATTGCCATCACTTATCGGTTTATCTGTGTGCTTAACGACCTGCTAACAGGCACTTTTGCCCTGTACTATTACAACAAGCATCCAGCGCTATTGGCCAATGCTTAGAAGGTTGTTGCGACACCATGCTGCCAGTGAAGGATGGTCTATTTGTGACTGTCCTTGTACATAAGCGTCGTTACCTGTTCTGACACCAGCCCGATTAAAAAAACCAGAATAGCTGTCATGAAAAGTACCGCACTCATGTTGGTGAAGCGGCCTTGAGTGAAGAAAGTGTAGAGATAGTAGCCACATCCCGTAAGGAAAAAACCGGCAGAGGCAGGCAAGAATATCTTTAACGGTGAATACAAAGAGCCTACTTTGAAAATAATGATCAGAAATCGAATACCATCTTTTAGAAGGCTAATATGGCTCTCACCCAGCCTTTTCTCAGTCTGTATCGGCAAATAACCAACCGAATAGCCAGCTCTGAAGAAAGCCATCGTACAAGTAGTGGGGTAAGAAAACCCATTCGGCAAAAGATAGAGAAACTCCCGAAACCGCTCCGCTTTTACCGCACGGAACCCCGAGGTCAGGTCCAGAATGTTCTGGCCGGTGATAGTTGAGGACAGCGAATTGTAAATGCCGTTAGCCAGAGCCCGATAGGAATCAGCCTGGGAAGCTCTATCTCTGGCCCCTACCACCATATCGAAGCCCTTATCCAACTCCGCCAATAAACGTGGGATGTCTTCAGGCTTGTGCTGTCCATCACCATCGAGGAATACGATCACATCACCAGTTGCCGCTCTGGCACCAGTTTTTATGGCGGCTCCGTTACCTTTACTGTAAGGATGGGAAATAACATTGACCCCGTGCTCTTTACATACATCCACGGTATCGTCCGTAGACCCATCATTCACGACAATGCATTCCGCTGCACCCGCCTGCTTCAGTAATCTGGGCAAAAAATTCTCCAGGTTACGCGCTTCGTTCTTGGCAGGTATGACAATCGATATATTCATAGTATCAGCTATAACTTTTTGTTAACGGTTAATCCACTCCTCGTTCACAAACGCTCGCTAAAGTCACGTTCCAGCCTATCTATCTCATCTTCAATTGACGGCAACAAGGGGTTGTTAGAGTTCTCCGCCTCTCTTGCTCGCTCCAAAAAGATTAAGGCATCAGAATAATTACCTGCCGAAGCAGACAACATTGCCTGACGTACCGGTAGTTGTGGAGCAGGATTTAATTCAAATGACTGCGTAAGATTTATGAGCGCAGGATTCAGCATACCAAAAAACACATAGAGATCGGAAAAGAAAACGTGATAGCTGGCCCGGCGGGGTCCTGGCAAAGGTAACATGCCGATTCGTTCAAACAAGCTGATCAGTATTTGCTGATCTGGATAGTCACAGACTCCGACCATCATGTTTTCGATCAGAATCTGCAGATGCTGATTAACATCGTCTCTGTAGTATTCCAGCTGAGGGTTATTAGCGATGCTCTCTAAAGTGTGAGGTTTTTCTAACCCATATTCGCAAGCCTGGTTCCACATAAACAATTGGATTGTTACTTCATCAGGATAGTAGCTATGCGCCAGCTCTAGTCGCTCCATAGCAACATCATGTAGACCCAATACATTAAGATAATCCGCGTATGTAGTCTGCGCACGTATTGAACGAGGCTTCTCTTCTGCCCAGGCAGAATGCAAGCGCAATGCATTTCCCCAAGTATCTGCAGTGGTCCAGGTTAGCCAACTGGAAGTGGCGAGAATAAAGGCTAGAACGATAACTAATGTTTGCTTTAGATGTGTCTCTTGGTGCGCACTGAGATAGCGACGAAGATACCATGCGATAGCAAACAGGGGACCAATCATAGGAAAGTAATTACGATGCTCGAAATACAACTCAAGGGGTATGTAACTCGACTCGAGCAAGTGCAGGACAAAAAACCAGTACACTGCAAAACTAAATACTGGTGCCTGCTTATTCCAGTAAATCGCACTTGCGATTAAAGCAAGCAATATAGCGGCGCAAAAAACAGTAGTGAGTGGATTTATCAGGCTGGTTGAAATTGCCAGGTCATCGTGAAACAAACTGTTCCCCAATACATTGGGTATCAGTATTTTCCAAAGATAGGTAACCAATACTCGAGTTTCAGTAAGCAATCGCTCACCCAAGCTGAAGTTACGAATGTCATACATAGCCAGGTTTTCTGGCAAGGAGTACATCAAGTACAAAATGACAATGGCAACAGGCAGTAACACCCCTAATCGGAACCACCACCTGAAGAAGGCAGTAGTCTGGCGATGTCTAAAGAACAAAAACTCCATAAGCACTATCAGCGCCAGCAGCAGTGCCCCGTTCTCCTTACTCAGTACAGAGAGTAAGCCGAATGGGAATAAGGCCAGGCACAGACTGATCGCGGCCTTGCGAGGATTGTCCTCAAGCAGTCGACGACCCGCCAGATAGAAGCCCAAGGCCGAAAGCGCAAACAAGGTCATTAGCTGTGTCATTCGCTGGACTATGTAGAGCACAGTGCTGGTGTTAAGGGGGTGCAGCAACCATATTCCCACCACCAACAATGCGATATGGCTGCTGTGGAGTCGGTTCATCCCAAGCATCTGGGAGAGTTGTAATACAAACCAGAACAGCACCGTACCGCATAGCAAATGCAGCATGATGTTGGTGTGTTTCATGGAAGCAACTAGAGGCGGCCAGTCTTGCGCATCCAATAAAAAAGAGGCCATTGATACCGGACGACCGGTAGGACCGGAGTTATTGTTGAACAAAAACTGCCGCAGGTTGCTCAGATTGTTGACCCCTCCCTCTTCACCCAGGGGTCGCAGGTTCCAGAAGTCGTCGAGCAATAGAGGGCCAGTCAAACCCGGGCGATAGACCAAATAAACCACGAGCAACAGAACCAGCAAGGCTGCCGCCACCAGGATTTCTTCTCGCTTGATTACAGTCATATTGCCCACGTAAGCAGCCTTTCCCCTCATTTGTAACGGCTTGCTGAGCCCAAACAAGAGTTGTGACACTGCTGGTCTGGTGATATTACGGCCTCAGGCTGCGCTGGCGCCATAAACTGACAAAAAACGTCACTTAGTAACCCTTAAGGATGCGAGCAAAGCCTGAGTTCTGGTGTGAGAAATTCCTACGGATACACAATTTAAGTTAATTAAATCAGATAGTTAAGAATTTTATCTCAAGTTGGCACGGTACGTGAATGTACCTGAGTAACCGTTGGTGAAAGTTAGCGGATCAAGACTTAGCAATAAGACATTTTGTCTGAATCACTAGACTGGAGATAGAAATGAAAAAGACTCAAGGTTTCACACTGATCGAATTGATGATCGTGGTAGCGATTATCGGTATTCTGGCTGCGGTAGCACTTCCCGCTTACCAGAACTACTCTAACCGTGCTGCGTTCTCTGAGCTGGTACTTGCAGTAACTCCCCGCAAGACTGCCGTTGAACTGGCGATTCAAACTCGCAACCCAGCCAACACTGCTGCATTGGATGGTGGCGCACTGGGTATCCCAGCGAACCAGACTCTGGCTGGTGATACACACGGTGCTTCCGTATTGAATGGAACTATCACCATGCAGTGGCGGCAAGACTCCTCCGCCATGTCTGGTATCACTTACACGCTGCGAGCTCTGGGTGTAACTCCTCCTGTTCAGTGGGAAGAGAGTGGTGGTTGTCTGACCGCTGGTCTTTGCTAGAAATTGAGATCTTGTGGCAGCGTCTTGAAGGCGCTGCCGCAATCCTCAGCCTCACTTTAGCTGCCGCACTCACAGCACACCAAACTAAACCAGCTCATTCTCTCCAGCCTCTTCCTTCCTCATTACCTGGCTGGAATCCTCGAAAAAAACAATCAATAACGTTCTTAAGAGGTTGTAGCCAAGATGAACAACAAGCAACAAGGCTTCACACTTATAGAACTGATGATCGTCACAGCGATAATTGGAATACTGGTTTCGGTAGCACTACCTGCATACGACCTCTATCGAAACAGAGCGCGCTTCTCTGAAGCTATCCTGGCTATCGGTTACTACCGTGCCGCCATAATCACTCAAGCACACTCCGATCGCTTTAATACTCTGGCTGACGCCGATGCCGGAACCAATGGCATCCCACCTACCCAGGCACAGACTGCCAATACCCATGGCATTGATGTGGTAGATGGCGTGATAACGGTGACTTGGCGTGCGGATGGCTCGGATCTGGCGGGAACAACATATACTCTAGCAGCCCAGGGCGTCACACCCCCGATCCAGTGGGTGTCCAGCGGCACCTGTGTCGACGGTGGCTACTGCTAGCACCAATTCCTGTTGGAAGTTCGCCACGCCCACGGGCAAATTGATACTAAATGTCTTCTGCTGAACTCGACTCGCCTGCTACTACTTCTGCAGCAGCCGGTTCTTGGGAGTACTCATTTTCATAGTATTCTACGTAACGCATCTGCTCGGTATCGAAACAGACATAGCCGCTAGTTACCGCCGAGATGAATTTGGCAAACACACAATTTTGTACTAACTGACTTAGCAACTCCTCACTCACACTTGCTCTTACGGATTCCTCTCGCCGGAAAATTTCGGCTGTGTTCCGTTCTGGCAGAACGCGATACCTCTCGGTCTGTATGAACAAAGGATCGCCAATAAACTGGCTGCGAATGGCGGCGATATCTGCAGCAATATCGTTCTCCGGCATCTCGGTATAGAGCAACTTGGGATAGGAACCTGGGAACTCATCCAGGACACCGGGATCCTTGTCGTAATCTTCGAATTCCTGCGAGGTGATACTGTAAACAGTATCGTGAGCAAGCACCAACGCCAGCGGCCGCTCGTTGTAAACGATCCACATCCCCGCCGCCATGCAGGTGAATTGAAACAGAGCTATCGCAGTCAGATCGAATTTCAGGCCCGGTTTTCCCGCCTTATATACGACCAGAGTCATCAAAGGCCCAAGTACCATATCCACCCCAATTACAATACGCAGCCCCGCCCATCCGCCATCCACACTGAATAGAATTCCTGGAAACCAAACGAACATAATCACTGCCAGCAGCAGCAATAAAATGACTGCACTTATGGAAAGATGAATACCGAATGCTTGCCAGCGACTCATAGAAATTTACCCCAATCTTGCTAACTGTTTCGGCATTTATCGTAGTACCTGCAATTCGACACCACCGAACACTTCCTGGTTCGAGCCAAGCGCTACTCAGAATCTAGCGTGATTTATGAAGGTATTCGGCGAGTTTGAAAATGATAATCTATAATCAAGATAGCTCATAGAGAGCGCTGGCTAGTGCACACCGCTTTCTCCACTGCTTGGCTATTAATCCGTAATCTGTATGTCCGCTCAACGTAGTGGTCTAGCAAAACGTCTGGTAGCAGACCAGTTAATCAGCTGTGCTCAAGCGCAATGGGCCATGCAATCCGCGCCGAATGACGACAGTACTTTTGTGTCCAGACTCACTTGTGTCGCAGGCGTATCTCCGGCTGCGATTGCTCACTCCGCAGCTGATGAATTTGGGCTGCCTCTACTGGATCTCAATACCATTGACCAAGGTGCTATCCCGCAAAGACTGGTCGAACCCAAACTCATTGCTAAATACGGCATTCTGCCAATATTGCATAAGAAAAATCACGTAGTCCTCGCACTATCTGATCCTTCAATTATCCCGGCTCTAAATGAGATTAACTTTCAAACCGGGCTCCGCTCAGAAGTCGTGCTGGTCGCTGACGATGTTCTAAAAACAGCTATAAAAAACTATCTCTCACAGCTTGAAGATGGCGAAGTTGACATCGCTGCAGCCTATTCGCCGCATCTCGATGAATTACACCTTGTTGGGGATGAAACCACAGATTCTCATAGTGACGAATCGGAGCAATTAGACGAAACCCCAATTGTGCGATTCGTTAATAAAATGCTACTTGACGCTATCAAGAATGGTGCTTCCGATATACATATTGAGATCTACGAACGCAGCTATCGTATTCGGTTCCGAATCGATGGGGTTTTACACACTGCCACACGACCACCCCACAATTTCGCAAGTCGTATTGCTTCCAGGATCAAAGTGATTGCGAAACTGGATATATCGGAGCGACGCTTGCCGCAAGATGGACACATCAAAGTTAAGCTCGCTCAGTCCCGCGCGTTGCATTTTCGAGTGAGCACACTACCTACGCATTGGGGCGAGAAGATTGTGTTGCGTCTGCTGGATCCCGCCTCCGCACGACTTGGCATTGAGAGTCTGGGCTACAGCGATTGGCAAAAAGAACAGGTGCTGCAGGCTATCTCCCGCCACCAGGGTATGGTGCTTGTGACTGGACCTACCGGCAGCGGAAAAACCGTCTCGCTTTATGCAGCATTGAATTTCCTGAACTCTGGGGAAATCAACATCGCCTCAGCGGAGGATCCCGTGGAAATAAATGTAGAGGGAGTCAATCAGGTATCCATTAGCAGCAAGATCGGGCTGGATTTCGCTACCACCTTGCGCGCTCTGTTACGGCAGGACCCTGATGTATTGATGGTGGGAGAAATACGGGATAGAGAGACGGCCGAAATGGCCATCAAAGCGTCACAAACAGGTCATCTGGTGCTCTCTACCCTGCATACTAACAGCGCTGCAGAGACTCTCTCCCGGCTGCGCTTCATGGGTATACCACCCTACAACATCGCCACGGCCATCACCCTGATTATCGCCCAGCGATTAGCCAGAAAATTGTGCGATCACTGTAAAGAATGCGCAGAATTTCCCGAAAAAGTACTCAGAGATCAGGGATTTAAATCAACTGAAATCAAACACTTACAAATATACAAAGCAAAGGGATGCGAGAAGTGCCGGGATGGATATCGGGGTAGATTGGGAATCTATGAAGTAGTTCCCATCACGCCGGCTATTGCTCGTACTATCATGGACGATGGCGACGCGCTGAAGATCGCTGAGCAGGCTCGCGCAGCAGGCTTTGACAGCTTACGCAGAGCTGCTTTATTAAAGGTAAGTCAAGGACTTACGAGCTTGGAAGAGGCGATTCGTCTGACTTAATTTGAAACCTCCTACCGTGCTATAGTAGGCGGATTCGAGCAAGACTAACCCTACTGAGGTGAGTTATGGCAACTGAAGCCGCACAAAATATATATCTCTGGCAAGGCACCGACAAAGCCGGAAATAAGACCAAAGGTGAAATCCAGGGCAGTAGCCAGGCTTTGGTCAAGGCTCAGTTGCGCAAACAAGGCGTCAATCCAACCAAAGTACGCCGCAAGCCAAAAGAATTGTTTGGCGCCAAAAAGCAGAAAATCACTCCCGGTGACATCGCCGTCTTCACCCGCCAATTGGCAACCATGATGAAATCAGGCATTCCTCTGGTGCAGTCTTTCGAGATTGTGGGTGAGAGCCTGGAAAATCCTTCCATGCGCGAACTGGTCCTGTTGATTCGTGATGATGTGGCTGCCGGTAATAACTTTGCCGACTGTATTCGCAAACACCCAAGATACTTCGATGATTTGTTTTGCAACCTGGTTGATGCTGGCGAACAGTCTGGTGCGCTCGAAACCATGCTCGATAGATTGGCTACCTACAAAGAGAAATCTGAAGCGCTGAAAGCGAAAATCAAGAAGGCGATGAACTACCCTATCGCTGTAGTCGTAGTCGCGATTGTAGTAACCGGCATTCTATTGGTTAAGGTTGTACCTCAATTCGCCGAGACTTTCTCAAGCTTCGGCGCCGAACTCCCTGCCTTTACACAATTTGTTCTCAACCTTTCTGACCTGGCCATCGCGCATTGGTGGAAAGCCGTGATTGGAGCCGGAGTCGGTGGCTATTTATTCATACAAGCCAAGCTGCGTTCCGAAGGGTTCCGAAATTTTCTGGATCGTACCTCGCTCAAGATGCCCATTATCGGGCCAATTATGAACAGCTCTTGCTATGCTCGTTTTACCCGCACATTAGCAACCACCTTCTCTGCTGGTGTACCTCTTGTTGATGCATTGGACTCCGTTGCAGGCGCCACTGGTAATGTGGTGTATGCAACCGCGACTCGCAAAATAAAAGACGACGTGACGACGGGACAACAGCTGAATTTTGCC
>JAKSCP010000444.1 GCA_022360535.1 Pseudomonadales bacterium
GTAATTGCAGTAGCTCTAAGCCATCTAAAATCAATAGAGTTTTGTGTTCACGAATTAGATTTGCCAGTCGAGTAGCCTTGGACCAAGGTGTCCCCTTGTAGGGGCAAGGATCACCAAACCAATCTAATGCGTGCTCGACAAAATAGTCACCAGATGAATCGACATCGTTCGCGTGATTCTGCCAGTAGAACGACCAAGCATAAATCCTACTGGCACCCTTGTATCTTGATTTGCTTAGTTCGGAGAGCCATTTATTAACTAATGAGCTTTTTCCTGCCCCACCAAACGCTGTAACCTCTACGACATTAGTTCGCATATCGAACCAGTAATCACTAAGCAGCTTTAATTCTCTTTCCCGTCCAAAAATCTTGACATTGGTAATTGGCAAAGTGCTTGTTGATATCTTTACCCCTGCTCCTTGGGAAATACTCTTGGTCTCCTTTAGATTTTTTCTGACCTCATGTTCGAAATCCTCCAGAGACAGTGAGAACCATTCAGGTTCAATCCTAAAGGCCCTCGCGACTTTAGATAACTCTTCGAGCGGTATTGCGTTACCACGACTGGTTTCTGTTCCTAAACACCAACGACTAATAGCTTGACGAGATTTCCCGATTTCAGCGCCTAAATCGGAATTTGAAGTAATGTGAGGGTTCAGCTGCAGCAGATACAGTAATTGCAGCTTCTCTTTCAGATTTGGATGCCTTTCCATGAGATGAATTCGATACCCTGATGAGTCAGAGTGCGAACCAAAATATGGCGCACTTTTTATTCTTTTTCCGGTGAGTTAGGTATATGGCTAGCAATACACATAATGTTAAAACTCACCCGTCCATTTTGTGAGAATAGCCCATCGTGCAGAATAGGTACAGACTGCTATCAATTAGGGCTAACTCTCTGTTTTAACTGAAATAGTTAGCATCCAACAGAATTTCAATTCAGACCTGTAATCAATTCGGCCCTTATTTACCTCAAACATCTGCGTAGCCCTGACGCGATCAACTTTCCAACAATTTGAATCACAGCACAGTTTCCGGTATCTATACGCCTACACTACACTAGTCCAATTTACGGGATTTGCCGTTATGAAGGGTATGCAGTTGCAGCAAGCCAAGAAGAGAGAATCCGGGTTTACCCTGATCGAGCTATTGATGGTGGTCGCCATCATCGGCATCCTGGCGTCTGTCGCACTGCCTGCTTACGATCTGTACCGCAATCGGGCCCGATTTGCGGAGGCGATTTTGGGTGTCGGTGCCCACCGTTCGGCCATCATCACCGCCGCTTCCATTGGCCGTGGCAATGCCATTGGCGACTACGATTCCGGTGCTCTGGGCATTCCACCTGTCCAGCCACAGACAGCCAATACCCACGGCATCAGCGTGACTGACGGCGCCATTACCATGACCTGGCGGGCCGACGGAACGGATCTGGCTGGGGCAACCTATGTTCTGCAAGCTGGCGGTATCGTGCCTCCCATCCAGTGGACTACCACCGGCAGCTGTATCGCCAGCGGCTACTGCTAGAACCTCAAAAGACCAAGCACTCCCACTGTCTGCGCTCTGGCTGCATTTGTCGCTGGTGTTTTTGTCCGTTGTTGGCAACAATGGTGGGGCTATGCCTCATTAGCCACTAGATAAAAACAAGAATCTGAAAAAAGCAGACAAACTATGGCCTCAGAGACTGTCCTCGCCACCGGCTCCGACCGACCCACCACCAATCGCAATACAGTAATTGTCAGCGCGCTGGTTGCTCTGGCGCTTTACGTCCTGATCTTCGCCAATGCAGGCTGGAGACTGGCCAGCCTGTTCCTGGTTGGCCTGGCTGCCGGAGTTATTCTTTATCATGCCGCCTTTGGCTTTACGGCGGCCTGGCGAGAGGTTGCACTTTCTGGACGTAGTGGCGGCTTACGAGCGCAAATGTTCATGCTGGCAACTACCGTCCTCATTTTCACGCCGCTAATCTCCCAGGGTGAATTCGGCGGCATAGGGCTCAGAGGCAGTGTCGCACCGCTCAATCTGGCAGTTGTTACCGGCGCCTTTTTATTCGGCATCGGGATGCAACTAGGTGGCGGCTGTGCTTCGGGCACTCTGTTCACCGTTGGCGGCGGCAATGCGCGTATGTTGATTACTCTCGCGGCTTTTATCGCCGGCTCGCTATTGGGAAGCTGGCATTGGTCAAGCTGGCGGGACGCCCCGGGGCTAGAACCCGTTGCCCTGACCGCTTCGTTTGGCGCCATTGGCGGTATTCTTGTCAGCCTGGTGTTGTTTGGTGCTGTCTATCTCTGCGCCTCAGCCTGGGAAAAACACAGACGGGGCGAAGTAGAAAGTACATTAAGTGCCACCTCTCCCTCTTTATTACGCGGCCCGTGGCCATTACTCGCCGGTGCTTTAGCTTTAGCAGCAGTCAATGTTGCAACATTATTATTGGCGGGGCGGCCTTGGGGCGTAACTTCCGGTTTCGCGCTTTGGGGTGCCAAGCTGGTCGGCGTGATCGGCTTCGATGTATCCAGTTGGCCCTATTGGAGTCGGGCAGCCCAGGCCGCTGCTCTTGAGAACAGCCTGTTGCAAGACATTACCTCTGTCATGAATTTTGGGATTATTCTTGGCGCGCTGCTGGCTGCCGGCCTGGCGGGCAAGTTTGCCCCTTCCTTTCGCATTCCAGCCAAATCAATATTCGCCGCTATCATCGGTGGCATACTGCTGGGCTATGGTGCACGCATTGCCTTTGGATGCAATATCGGCGCCTATTTCGGCGGAATCAGTTCCACCAGCCTGCACGGTTGGCTGTGGTTTGTTGCTGCCTTCGTTGGCAGCAGTCTGGGCACACGCCTGCGCCCGCTGTTTGGATTGCGTTGACCAGGTCAACGTAGCTGACAGCAGCATCCCCCTCACTTACACTGGCCCCATGGCCAAACGTTCCGAATCACCATCCTCCGGTGCCGCCTTGAAGGGAGACTTGTTCCTGGAAAGTGCCGACAGACAATCCTTCGATAGTCGACAGATCACACTGTTGCAGGCAGTTAAGTCCTGCGGCTCCATCAGCTCGGCGGCCAAGCAAGTAGGCATCAGTTACAAGACGGCCTGGGACCGGCTCAATGCGATGAACAATATATCTGATAAACCAATAGTGAACCGCGCGGCCGGCGGCCCCCGGGGTGGAGGCACCCGGCTTACTGACTTTGGCGAAGAGCTTTTATCAGGTCTGCAAGCGCTACAGGAAGAACATGCCGGTTTTGTCGCAAGGCTGGGCGAGAACGTACAAGAGCTTGGTGACCTCAGCCGATTCTTACGCAGCTCAAATCTCAGAACCAGTGCCCGCAATCAATATCGAGGCAAAATTCAAAAAGTGATACCTGGCACAGTAAACACAGAAGTTGAACTTGCTCCTACCGAGACGCTACACATCGTCGCCACCATAACCAACGACAGTTTTAGTCGCATGGAGCTAGGCCCCGGTGTGGAGGTAATTGCATTGATCAAATCCTCCTGGGTCATGCTAAGCGCACAAACGAATGTGGCCACCAGTGCCCGCAATCAATTGCCCGGCACCATCAATCAGATTACCAAAGGTGAAGTCGATGCCGAGATCACGCTGGATCTGGGGGGCGGGAAAAGTCTTTGTTCGGTGATTACTGCCGCCAGTTGCGATGCCATGCAGTTGAGTGAAGGGCAAGAGGTAACGGCACTGTTTAAAGCCTCCAGTGTCATTCTGATGCGACCTTAAACGGATAAACTAACGCAGAATCGCCACCGACTTGATTTGTCCATAGAGTTGCATTCCCTCGCGCAACTCCATTTCATGCACCGAACGTTTGGACACTCGAGCCAACAACAGACTCTCTCCAACCTGAAGTTGAACCGTAGACATTCCGGCATCGGCACCGTCGTCGATTAAGACTATCTGAGCTGGCAATCGGTTCAGGATACTGCTGTCACTGGTGGCATCCAGCGACAGACTGACGTCGCGCGCCAGTATCCGCAGTCTTACCTTGGCACCGATTGCACCCAAACCCTCCGAATCTCTTACCAGCAACTCACCACCGGGGAACGCGACAGTGGCTAAGTGCCAACGCTCGTCCCGGCTCAGCACCTGGCCTTCCAGCACTGCTCCCGCCTCCTCGCCAAACTCCAAAGGCAAATCGGTGCGCGATAGCAAATCCACTAGTTCACCCTGGGCGGCCACCTTGCCTTGATCCAGAATTAATAACGTGTCGGCCAAGCGGGTTACCTCTTCCATGGAATGAGTAACGTAGAGAATTGGTAGTTGAATCTCCCGGTGCAGTCGTTCCAGGTAAGGCAATATCTCCAAACGCCGTTGTCGATCTAATGCGGCGAGCGGTTCGTCCATCAACAACAGACTTGGATTGATTAGCAAAGCCCTGGCAATCGCCACTCGCTGCCTCTCACCTCCCGACAGCTGGCTCGGGTACTGTTCGAGTAGTGATTGGATACCCATCAGATCGACGATGGTCTGAAATGTCATGCCTCCAGGCGCAGCGCGTTTTGCAGCGTAACGAAGGTTACCTTCTGCCGTGAGATGTTCAAACAAGCTGGCTTCCTGAAAGACATAGCCAATGGGTCGTTGATAGGCAGGCAACGAATGAGATGAACCGTGCCAAACCTCACCGTTAACGATCAGCTCACCCTCATCGATGGCCTGCAGCCCGGCAAGGCAGCGTAATAATGTGGTTTTGCCTGAACCCGATGTACCGAAGATTGCGGTGATGCCCTGCCCCGGCAATTGCAGATCGACATCCAGTGTGAACGCGAAATTTTCTGGCACAGCTTTGGATTGACCAACACGGGTTTTGATCGTTACTACTATTGAATCTCCAGCATTGGCAGATTGTTTTGCAAGCGGAAAGCTCATGGGCGCTGACCTTCCGTTGCGAAGCTGGTGTTGCCGTGATTCCCTTGCGTGCCATAGACGATGAGTAGTACCAGGAATGAAAACACCAGTAATGAGCCTGCCAACCAGTGAGCTTGCTGGTAATTGAGCGCCTCCACGTAATCATAGATCTGTACTGAGACCACCCGTGTCTCGCCAGGAATGTTGCCGCCTATCATGAGCACCACACCGAACTCACCGACAGTATGGGCAAAGCCCAACACGGCGGCTGTGACGAATCCATTTCGAGACAAGGGCAGAACCACGCTAATAAAAGTATCCCAAACACCAGCCCGCAAGGTCGCGGCCATCTCCAATGGTCTGGCACCCAGGCTTGCGAAACTGCTTTGCAGCGGTTGCACCACAAATGGCAGGGAGTAAAACACCGAGGCAACCACCAAACCCCAAAACGTAAATGGCAGTGTTCCCAGGCCCAGCGCAGTAGTGAGCTGACCAACAGGCCCGCTGGGACTCAAGGAAATCAACAAATAGAACCCCAATACCGTTGGTGGCAATACCAGCGGCAGCGCGACGATGGCGGCAATGGGCCCGCGCCAGCGGGAACGGGTTGTAGCCAGCCACCAGGCCAAGGGCGTACCCAACAGCAATAGAATTGCTGTCGTGGTAGTGGCTAAGCGCAAAGTCAGCCCGATTGCGAGTAAATCAGCTTCTGTGAATCCCATGGTGAATCCGGGGCAATGGTTATAGCGTTATATAGTGATTTATATAACGCTATTTACAACGAAGCAAGTTAAAAATTGTTGAAAATTCAGCGTATTAGAAGAGAGATTCGGCTGGTGTTAGTTATTGGTGATGGTCGTACGGCGCCATTCCCGTTGAGTGAGATCACTATGCTCCTCGATAGTGCCCACGCGCCGGCAGACCCGCTGACTTATGCGTGATCCCAAGGGTTTCTCACGGCGGCACTCGATGCGGTCCTCCCGCTCTACGGAAGCATTGTATTGCTCTATTTCCGCATCGGTAGGCATGCGCGTAGGTTGGCGATCAGGATCGGCCGAGCAGCCAATCATTGCGCTGGATGCCAGCAAGCACAGTACCGGCAAAGTCACTGGAGTCATACTCATAGCAGCCTCTGTTTTTATTATGGCTGAGTGTTTGAGTATCCAGAGAAAATCCTACAACTGCAAGGTTACAAAACCGTAAATGATCGAATTAGATACCAACCAAGCGCCCAAAAGCCCTCAGAAGGCTAATCATCACCCGTCCAATACTGCTCCCGATAGTCCCTGACACACATAAAACATCAGACCCTTATTTCATTGCAGGCGCCCGAGCCATCGAGGCTCCATCCACACTCAACTTTATGAGCATGTATCAAATTTCAGTCTGGGGTTGAATAAGAAATGAGTATGACTAACGAAATGAAGAGCCAAAGCCATTGTTCAAAGAACTGTGGGTCGAAAACAATCGCCATAGCATCAACAACAACTGAAGCCAGGCCCCCACCTGTATCTACAAAAAACAAGACGATTGACCCGAAGATGCTGGACGCCACAAGCAAAGACAGGAGCAAGATATACATTCGTCGCTGCTTTCGCCGTTCAACTTTCCTGGTGACAGAAGCTACGAATTCCGTATCGTCCTGTGAATCGCTCCGCAACTGAGTAAATTCCTCTACCAATTCAGTCTTCCAAAAATCGAGTTTTATTCGTCATATCCCGATGTGCAATGTGATCTCTAAGTTTATCCCGACCACGTTTGATATGAGATTTTACGGTGCCTAGTGGCAGGTTAAGTTCATTTGCAATCTCGGTATGAGAAAAATCTGCCAGGTAGCACATCACTACGCACTGCTTTTCCAACTTCCCGAGCTTCTCGAGCATCCCAACTAAATCAATCTCTTGGCTAACATCAGAAGCCAGTTCTCTGGATTCTTCTAGTTCAATAAACTCGCGCATCACTCTCGCTTCAATGTTAGCTCTGCGGCCTGACATGAGAAATCTGGAATAAGCAATCTGGCACAGCCAGCTTTTGAAGGTTCCTGCTCCTGAAAACTGACCGAGTCTTTCGAATGCGTGGACAAAAGTATCCTGGGCCAGGTCATCTGATACAGCATGATTATTGGTCAGACGAAATAGCATGCCTCTGATCAGGGCCTGGTGTCGTCGCACTAACTCGCCATAAACAGCCGTATCCAGTGTTGCAATTAGCAATGCCGTCAACTCTGCATCACTTCCTTCCATCAGTCGGCTACCTCATTTACGTCTCCTACTCTCCATAGAGTGTAGAACCAGGCGCGCAATGCCCAGACATCCTGGAAAAGCTGCTATCCCGACAAAGAGCCAGCCCATACTTTCACTGCCTTCAATTTCGGGCATATACTGAATTACGCCTCCGAACACGATCAAACCAATTGCAACTGAAATCAGTACAATTCCCCATCTCAGGTCGTTTCTGGATTCGTCCTCCCCAAAAGCAATTGCCCTGATCGCATCAGGGCTGGGTGAGTGCCCTTCTTGGAATGCTAATCGGATAGTCTTCTGAATCTCCTTTCTCCGTTTCGCGCCAAAATAGCGTCTGGTCCATGCCAATATTGCAACCAGAATAATGCCTAATGTGCTCACAGCCAGAACGAAGGTCATGTTCGGTTGTTCTTCCATACCAAACCTCAATAATACTTATGAAAGTGATTCCTAATAGCAGGTATCTATTCGTTCAATACAAATCGCAAACCGTGAGAAATCCATGCACCTACCACTGACATATGAGTCTCGTCATCAAACGTCACTCGACGAACCGAGGCGCTGGAATTTTCTCCAGACAAGGCGTGCTCCAAGCCATCGACTGCAGCAACAATTGCCGCCGCAGAAGCTTCATCCCTTCCTTCATTCCTGCCAACGGAGAGAAAGATTTTGGGTGCCAGGTCATCTTCTTCAATTATAGACCGTAACTCATCGATCAAATCCGGATCGAATTGCAGCGAGGGGCTTCCGATCATGTACGAGGAAAACGCGTTTGGATCATTCCTCAACACCGTTGCGGCGAATAACCCACCCAAAGAGTGACCGGCCAAAGTCGATCTGGCGGAATCAACAGGATAGCGTCGTTCTATTTCTGGACGAAGTTCTTCAATAAGGAATCGCTCAAAATCATCCCCACCCCCGGACTGATCAGCAAAGGGTATGTTTTCAACAGATTCGTGCAGAAGGTCTCGCATACGCACGGCTGCTTGCTGAGCTAAAGAAACTTCCGGCGGGTACCCCACAGCCACTACGTAGGCATGCAACGCTGAGCCTTCCAAAGGCAACGCCCTGGCGGGGCTGGAAAAACTTGTGAAATTTGTAATGCCGTCAGTGACATAGACGACAGGGAATTTTTGATCTGGCGAAGGTGGCGCCAGCAAGAATGGCTTAGCCACTTGAATAAGGAAGTAAGAACCTACTATCTCCGAGTACAACGTGAATTCTTCGGTTCCAACGATGGTAGCCGGTTGAGCATCAGAATCAGAGTCATTCTGTTCAGCAAGATTACCTTGTGCCTGGGCCACACTTACCAGAACGATGTTTATCACCACAAAGAGTATCGAACGAGCTAAGGAATGAGCTAAGGAATGAACCAAGAAGGGAGCTTGCGAGAACATACGTGTCACCTGTTAGAGAGTTAACAAAACTCCTAATAAGATGCATGAGCTACGCTGTTCCGATGCAATAGAATCGAACTTTTTCTGATAGTTTCAGGATGTACTCGGAATAAGCGGCATTCGATAAGGCCTTTCGGCTCGGCCGACGTATGGTAGCGCTCAGGCTATACGTCCATTGGCATGCTGGAATGCCTGACGAGCAGGCTACAGATCAGCGGCGATGATGTCATTCTTGATGTTGAAAACCTGGACGTTACTCTGATTGTAATTGCTGCCTGTGAACACAATGATCATGTCCAGTGCTGGAACGACATAGATAAACTGCCCACCATTCCCTTGTGTATAGAAATAAGTAACCGGTACGTCTGTTATTTCAAATGTCCTCTCGCGCCAGAGATAGCCGTAGTACCAATCTTCATTTAGCACCACCTGTTGACCGTTGGTGCGATCAATCCACTCTTGGGAAATCAATTGTTGTGTGCCCCAGCGACCTCGTTGCAGATACAACTGACCAAACCTGGCCATGTCCCTTGGAGTCATATGCATATGGCCGCCGGTGTCCACATGACCGGAAGGCATGTACTCCCAGTAGTAGTTGCTTATCTGCAAGTCATCAAACAAGTATCTTTGGGCGAAAAAATCGGTGCGCAGGCCGGTGGCAGAATCAAGAACACCGCCGAGAGCCACCACCCCGGCGGTACAGTAGGAATAAAATGTACCCGGGGGATGCAGAGGCGGAATTTCCGTGAAGAACTGAACCCAGTTGTACCTGGAATACATGAATTGCTCATTGCCCGGAGACCCGGTGTCCGAGTCATTGCAATACTGGCCGCTTCTCATGGTCAGCAAATCTTCAATGGTCATCTGTTGTTGAGTCTCAGTCCAGGTTTCCACTCGCGGATACGCTGCCAGGAATGGCGCCACCTTCAGATCGACACTCTCGATAAACCCCTTGTCTATGGCAATCCCCACCAGACCAGAAGTAATACTTTTCGTGGTGGACCTGAGATCATGAACAGCGTTGCTGTGGTAGCCATTAAAATACTGCTCGTAGATAAGGAAGCCGCATTTGATGGCGAGCACACTGTCGATACCGGTGTAGGTTCCGTCATTTAGTTGCGATGTGACTAAATCAAGAAGTTGTGAACTCACTCCTACTTGTGCAGGAGCTGCTGTTTTCCACGCACCACTCTGTTGAAACTGCCCTGTCGTGCTGCTGGTTGATGGATCGATGAGTGGGCTATTGCAATCGTAGGGTTCAGGAGATTGAGGACCGCTCGCCACTAAAGCGAACTGAATAGGGTTATCATTAACGAGTTTTAATTGCGCCCAGTAA
>JAKSCP010000465.1 GCA_022360535.1 Pseudomonadales bacterium
CCGCGAATCTGTCAGCTAATTAGGCTGCTGACGACCAAATCTCATGTCCAGTCTGGAATCAAGCGCTCACCCCTCAGGGTCGAAGTTGCCACCCACTATGGGTGGGGCCTCTGGCAATACCGTTGCGCGCCTGCAAGACATTCGTAAAAGCTACGACATGGGCACCATGTCGGTGGAAGTCTTGCATGGAATCAGCCTGGATTTCGAGGCCGGGGATTACATCACCATCATGGGTCCTTCAGGTTGTGGCAAATCCACTTTGATGAACATCCTGGGTTGCCTGGATCAGCCTACTTCCGGCACTTATTTGTTAGGGGGTGAAGACACCTCGCAAATGAATGATGACGATCTTTCCCAAATACGCGGCGCGCGTCTCGGTTTCATCTTTCAATCCTACAATTTGATCCAACAGCTCAATGTGCTGGAAAACATCGAAATGCCCCTGTTTTATCAGGGCTATGGGGAAGCTGAGAGTCACGAAATCGCGTTGCAACTGGCCGAGCGGGTAGGCCTGGCAGATCGGGTTGACCATAAACCTTTCGAGCTTTCAGGTGGACAACAACAAAGAGTGGCGATTGCCCGGGCTCTGTCTGTCGATCCGCTGATTATCCTGGCGGATGAGCCCACCGGTAATCTGGATTCGAAGTCGGGCGCTGAGATTCTGAACCTGTTCGATGAATTGCACAGCCAGGGCAAGACTCTGATCATGGTGACGCACTCCGATGAGTTGGCGGAACGGTCGCGTCGTAGAATCCGTCTGCACGACGGTCTGGTAGAAAGTGATGAGCGATCTTAGTCTGGAAACGCCCTTGGTGAATCAGCGCGGTCGACACCCATCCCGCTTCAACTTGTTACGCTTCAAAAAAATTACTCAGGTCGGCATCAAGAGCATTTACAGCCATGGTCTGCGTTCGCTATTAACAGTTCTGGGTATTGTTATCGGTGTCGCAGCCGTGATTGCCATGCTCGCGGTGAGTGAGGGTGCCAGCTTTGAAGCCCAACAACAGTTTCGTGACCTGGGAGCGAGCAACATACTATTGAAAAGCGTGAAGCCGGCTGAGGTCGAAGAAACATCCCGGCAGGGATTTGGGCCGCCGCAGGCCATCGTGTATGGCCTGACCAATGGTGACATCCGCACGATTCAGGACACGATACCGGGAGTGAATAATGTCATTGCTTCCCGCATCGTGAAGAAGAATGTGTGGAATCTTGGCCTGAGCATGAACACGGACGTGGTAGGCACTACCATCGACTACCCGATTTCCCGAAATTACAACCTGCGATCAGGTCGCTTCTTCACTCAAACTGAAGTCAGAGATCATGCCAATGTTGTAGTGCTCAGTGACGAAGTGGCTAACGTGTTGTTTCCCATAGACAATCCATTAGGAAAAACCATTCGTATAGACAGTGACTACTACAATGTTGTGGGCATAATGGAGTCGGAAGGCTTTTCTAATCTGGGTCAGAATCAGGCTGGCAGTTCCAATGCTGCGCCAAGTCGAATTTTTATTCCCATCACTTCTTCCCGCAGTCGTTTCGGTGAAACCACCACCCGGCAGACAGCAGGCGGTATGGAATCAGAAACCGTCGAATTGCATGAGGCGATTATTCAGGTAGAAGACCAGGAAACGGTTATTCAGGTCGGTGAAGTAATCGAGCAAATACTGGAACGACGACATCGTGATGTGGACTATGCCATTGAGGTGCCGCTGGCTCTGCTCAGGCAAGCGGAGCAGAGTGCGCTGCGAGATCAGATCGTAGCTGGCGCCATCGCCGGTATCTCGCTGCTGGTTGGTGGTATCGGGATTATGAATATCATGCTGGCCAGCGTGACCGAGCGAACACGGGAAATCGGAATTCGTCGCGCGCTGGGTGCCAAAAAGCGTGACATCATCACGCAGTTTCTTATCGAGGCGGTGATCCTGTCAGGGGTGGGCGGCCTCATCGGTGTGATACTGGGTGTCACGATTCCTTTCTTTATCTCCCTGTTCTGGGGTATGACTACTATCGTTACGCCTGTGGCGCCCATATTGGCGTTTTCAATCTCCGCCCTTATCGGTGTAATCTTTGGCATCTATCCCAGCATGCGTGCGGCGGATATGGATCCAGTAGAAGCGCTCAGGCATGAATAGAGTAGACATCCATGCCAGACTGCGGAGTCGTAAGTGGCACCAGCCCGACCATCCGTGGCCGGTCGTTCGTCGCTAGTCGAGCATGCTCGACTTGGCCTTCGGCCACCGCGACTCACCCAGTAGAAGCGCTTGCGCATGAATAAGCTGGTTTCGAATTCTCTGTTTTAAAGTCAGGAGTGTATTCATGAGGCTCGTTTCAATTTCGTTGAGTCTGATTCTCGTTTTTTCTGCTGTGACTGCGCCCTTGCTGGCTGCAGAAGACAATCGCTGGCAGCGCTACGACGAGTCCGCAGACCTTGCGGTCCTGGCCGCTCATGAAAATGAGCGCATGCACTATCTTTTGCTCAATTCCAAAGTGTTGGACAAGAACACACTGTGGGAGCGATTTACAGATGAACTCAATAGCTTCGGTGCGGCACGTTATCAGGAGTTAAAGCCGTTAATTCTTGAAGCCAGTATCGCGGAACTGCAAGCCGCGGTTACGGTAGGAGAGTTGACGTACGAAGAACTCACCATTTTTTATCTGTATCGAATTCGCGACATTGAGAGTGACGACAGCGCTTACCTGAATGGAGTAATTGCCCTTAACCCACAGGCCATTGAGCGGGCCCGTGAACTCGATCATGCCCGAGCCAGCGCTTTGGAAATGGATCGTGACCCCATTTATGGCATGCCCGTCTTACTCAAAGACAATGTCAATGCAGAAGGTATGGCCACTACCGCGGGGGCGATTGCGCTGCAGAATAATTTCACCAACGATGCGTTCATTACTGAGCGGCTGAAAGAGAAGGGTGCAATCATTCTCGGAAAAGCGAATCTCAGCGAATGGGCGTACTTCTTCTGCGACGATTGTCCTTCTGGTTACAGCGCGATGGGTGGTCAGACCCTTAATCCCTATGGTCGCCTTGAGTTCAATACCGGTGGTTCCAGCGCGGGCAGTGGGGCAACCATTGCTGCCAACTATGCGGTGGTGGCAGTGGGTTCGGAGACTTCTGGCTCCATTCTCTCGCCCTCCAGTGCCAACTCCCTGGTGGGGCTAAAACCCACCACTGGAAGCCTGAGCCGCAGCGGGGTCGTACCAATATCGGCGAGCCTGGATACAACCGGACCGATGACTCGGTCTGTTGCTGATGCCGTGGTTCTGTTCAACGCCATGACTGGCTACGATCAGGCTGATACTGCTATGTCTCTGTTGAGCGAAGATATGTCTCTGATCTATCGGGAAGCCGACCTTGATGATAAACGGCTCGGCGCTCTGGATGTTTTTATGGACAACAACTTCTACACGGATGCGCTGCGGCTGCTGGGTGAAAACGGTGCTGCTATCGTTGATGTAGTCATGCCCGAATACGATCGCGAAGGCTTTGGAGAACTGTTGGGTGTTGAAATGGTAAGAGACCTGGCGCTTTATCTTGAAAATTCTGCTGCAGACGATGTGATGATCGATTCGGTCAATTCGTTACAGACATTCAATCTTGCTGACATGGATGTGCGTGCGCCTTACGGGCAGGCTGAAGTCGATCGCATGGTTGAGTTGAATTATACGGCCGAGGAAATGGAGGCGCTAAGAGCCCGTCTCCAGGACGGCGCGCGAGCTGCTATCGAAGAGTTATTTCAGAGTAATAATCTGGATGTGTTGCTCTCTGTGAATAACAGCACGGCGGGGTTTGCTGCCCTGGCCAGCTATCCAGCCTTAACCATTCCCATGGGCTATCAGGAAAACGGCCGTCCAGTGGGGCTAACCTTGATTGCACCGCCATTTAGCGAACAATTGCTGATTGATGTAGGCGCCAGATTCGAAGCACTCACCAACGCCAGGCGCATTCCGGCAGACTACCAATAGTTTTCAGTCGTGATGTGGCCGGGTGTGCGGCGTCGGTTTTTATTGAAGCCACGGGTTTTTAACAGCTCAGTCACGTCTTTCACCATGTCGGGATTTCCACACAGCATGAAGTGTGAGTGTTCTGGGCTCATCTCCAGATTCACCGCCGCTTCCAATGCGCCATTGTCTATTGAAGCCGGAATTCTGCCGGGTAGTGTATTGGGGACGTCCTCCCGGCTGACGAACGCCTGGAACCGAAAGCGATCGCCGTAGCGATTGCCAATTGCGTCGATTAACTCCAGGTAACGCAGGTCCGCTTCGGTACGGACGGCATAGATGAGGGCAATGGTTTCGAACCTTTGCCAGGGCTCATCGGTATTCAGAATTGAAAAGAAAGGTGCTACCCCGGTTCCTGTGCCTAACATCCACAAGTCGCGAGCGGGTGGGATTTCTTCCAGTACGAAAAAGCCATTGGACTGTTTTTTCACCCAGACTTTGTCGCCTGCTTCGAGTTTTACCAGTGCGTTGCTCAAAATACCGTCGGTAGCGGTGTAGAAGAAATACTCCAGTGGGTGTTGACCGGGCGAGCTCAAATGGGAATAGGGTCTGGCGACCCGCTCACCATCAATTTCCAAAGCCAGGCTGGTGAACTGTCCGGCTTTGTAGTCTGCGATATCAGCATCAATCTTCAGAGTGAACAGATTTTCAGTCCAGTGAATATTTTCAGATACTGTTCCTTCGATCCACTCTGCCATTGATTCTGCCTGCCTGTGCTGCTTGATCGGACTGGAACTATGGTATGAATTTCTATAGGCTGCGATCAAGTAAGTTGCCTCTTCGATTGAGTAAGCGCAGCAAACTCAATCGAAAGCAAACAGCATAAAAATTACTGGCACTCAATAAAGTATCTCTATGAGCTGGTGCTGAAAGAATAACAAGGAGTGAGAGTGGGTTTTAGTTGGTTCGAAATAGCGTTATGGAAACGCATTCTGAGCGCCATGGTAGTGGGCGCGCTGGTTGGAGCGGTCTGGGGTCCCGGTGCAGAAAGCATTGGCTGGATTGGTGATCTTTTTATTCGCCTGATCTTTATGATCGTGGTGCCGCTGGTGTTTGTCACCATTGTCTCCGGAGTCGTGTCCATGGGTGACCCGTCGAAGTTAGGGTCGCTTGGTGCCAAAACAATCATCCTTTACATGCTCACCACCCTGGTGGCGATCACCATAGGATTGTTTCTCGCTGCAGTGCTACAGCCTGGTAATGGTGTCGATCTCACTGATGCGCCGCCTCAAGTCATGGCGGAGACTGTGCCCATCACTGAACGTTTGATGTCAATCGTTCCCGAAAATCCCATCGGTGCGCTGGCAGAAGGGGATATCCTCGCCACTATTTTCTTTGCCATCCTGTTAGGTGTTGGTGTGTTGGCGGTGGGTGACCGAGCCAAACCCGTTGCTGATTTCATGGATGCCTCCAGTGAAGTCGTACTTAAAATTACCCACTGGATTATGGAAGTAGCACCTTTTGGTGTTTTTGCTTTGATCGCCAGGGTTACTGGTGCGCAGGGATTCGAAGTTTTACTGAATGCAGTAACTTTGGCGGTTACTGTGCTGCTTGCCTGCGTGCTTCATCTCATTATTATGCACGGCGCGATCATTATGCGGTTCATGCTTAAGCTGTCACCGGTGATGTTCTTTCGCGGGGTGAGAGATGCCATGTTGGTGGCTTTTTCCACATCGTCCAGCGCAGCTACGTTGCCAGTTTCCATGTCGGTCGCGGAAGAAAACCTGGGGGTTAAACCTATCATTGCTTCTACGGTGTTACCTCTGGGTGCAACCATTAACATGGATGGAACGGCGCTTTATGTCGGCATTGTTTCCGTCTTTGCTGCCCAGGCATTCGGCATCGATCTCACATTGGCCGATTATCTGTTGATGGCGGGTACTACTACGTTAGTTTCTGTTGGTACGGCGGCGGTACCCAGTGCGTCACTTTTCCTCATGTCAGCAGTGATGGACACAATCGGTATGTCACCAGATCAGATTGCTGTCACCGTTGGATTTATCTTCATCATCGACCGGCCTCTGGATATGCTGCGCACGTCCATCAACATCGCGGGTGATCTCGCGGTTTCTACGGCGGTAGCAAACTGGGAACGGGAGTTTGATCGCGAGATATTCGACAAACCTCTCAAGTATTAGTCTTTGAAAAATGGCCCAGATTGATCCGCAGGCGAAATTTCTGGGTGAATGGGAGCTAATCCCCGAGCTCTGCATTTATCAGGCGGGTGACCCGCCCATCTCCGGTCGTTATCTAATTCGGTCAGATTCTAATCGGGTGCATATCAGTGTTTGGTGGACCGACCAGGCAAATGAGTCGCACGAAATTGGTTTTAGCGGTGTTTTGGATGGTCAACGGCATGCTTACGAAGCACCGGGAGTGAGCCACGTGATGTACGAACAATTGGATTCACTACATTTCGATAGCACCGCCTACGATGGCGATGAGGTCGTGCTTTACGCCAAGCGAGTTGCGTCTGAAGCGGGTGATTTGTTGGCGGTCACCCAGACCCAGCAATCAGAGCAAGGTCAGGCCACAAACTTTCAGGTTTATCGGCGTAAAGATTAGTTCGTTGCCAGGCAACTAATACAGCTAACTGATTTTAGTTGTCTTGATCTTCGCTGCTAATAATACTTATGGCAGCACTCTGACCCTGACCCGATTGAGCATTGGAAGTGCCTATACCACTGAATATCACGCTGGGACTAGCGGCACTACCACTCAGTGTGATGGCCTGAGTTTGGAATACGCCATTCTGTTGTTGCTCTTCCCGAAATTCATCGTAAACCGCCAACTCTTCATCACTAAGCAGAAAGCTGAGCGCATCTCGCTGAGCATCCGGGCTGTTCATGGTGAATAGCTGTTCTCTAAAGCGTTCGACAGCATCCGGGTTGTTGCTGATCTCTTCGATTACTTGCATGCGGCGCTGATTTTGCTCTTCCATAATGTTGCCCAGGCCGTCGATAAGCACTTCCATGCGTGATTCATCTACATCCAATTTTTGCAAAAAGCCGCCGTAGGTAGCTTGTAGCGACATGAGCTGCCCCAGCTCCAGAGGGCCAAGATCGTTAAGTTGTTTGATGAGTTCGGTTCGAGAAAGAAGCTGCTGGGGACTTTGTTGCAACTCCATTATGACGCGTTCACGAATTTGTTGTTCCAATAAGACGATTTCGGGATCAATCTGCTCCTGTGCTGTGGCCAGTTCAGACTGCAAAGAGTTGATTTGATTGCGGCTGCTTGAGAGTTCGCGGCGCAGCTCATTTAGCTGCGTTTCATAATCCACCTGCGAGCTGCCCTGGTTTTCCAGTTCAGCCTGCAAGTCAGAGACATAGCGCTCCAGAGTGGCCAGTTGCTCACGTTGGTTCGCCGCGCCGAACCACTGGGAGAAAGCGAAGGCCGCAAGTCCCAGGACGACAATGCTTGTACCGACGAGTTGGTTCTTTGTCATGGTCTAATTGTATTGTTTTGAGTGCGGATTGTAACAGTCGTCACGTTCGATCGGGGTTATCTGTTATCCAGTAATCGTCCAGAACACCCTAAAACGAATAAGTGAGAGTTGCACTGAGCCGCAAATCCTCATCAAAGACAACCAACGGGGAATCCATGGAAGCGTGGATGCTTATGATTTGACTGTTAATTGCCCAATTGTCATTGAGCGTGAAATCGATTCCGAGAGCAACGAACAGAGACTCTGCGTCCAGATCACCTTGTAGTGTTGAAGAAAGCACCAAGTCCCCATTGCGCAGACTATTACTGTAGCGCACCAGCCAGCTACC
>JAKSCP010000292.1 GCA_022360535.1 Pseudomonadales bacterium
AATAGAAGGAACAGAAATAGCCGGTTTAACTAGTGGTACCTGACCCCTATATTGTTAGTCAGCAGGCTCGAGTCGCAATAGCGCCCCATCGGCTTCATCGGTTAGCACATAGAGATAGCCATCAGGACCTTGCTGTACTTCGCGGATGCGCGAATTCAATTCAGTCAATAACTCTTCGCGGCGGATTTCTTGTCCGCGACTATTGAACGCAATACGCACCAGATGGCCGGTTTCCGGTAGGCGACCCTTCATCATCGAACCAACAAAGAGATTCCCCTGCCACCTTGGAAACTTGTCACCGGTATAGAAAGTAATCTCCGCTGGCGCGATGGATGGCCAGAACAAGACCTCAGGAGATTTGAAGTCATTATGGCCGGGTGTCTCAGCAACCCAATCCCCACGATAGTGTCGACTAAACGATACCAATGGCCAGCCATAGTTTTCACCAGCGTGGATAATGTTGATCTCGTCCCCACCCTGGGGACCGTTTTCGCTGGCCCACAGTTCACCGGTTTCAGGGTGAAATGTCATCCCTAACTGATTGCGATGACCCACCGAATACACTTCCGGTAAGAACTCACCACTGGCGACAAAAGGATTGTCCTGGGGAATCGATCCATCATCGTTAAACCGCAACAACTTGCCATACTGAGAAGTGGTGTCTTGCGCTAATTCGCCGACCCCCAGATAAGCAGCAGCTCCACCCACTGACAGGAATAAAGTGTTATCGGGCGCGAAATGCATAACCGCTGCGGAAGCAGCCGGATCGGGATCCTTTGCCACGAAAATATCGCGAACCTCGGTAAGCCTGTCCTCGACTAACCTGCCCCGCGCAAGGGCAACGGTGAATTCAGGTTCCTCACCGAAGGTAAGCGGTTTGAGATAACTGAGATAAATCAGGCTGTCATCGTCCGGATGTAAAACGATGTCCATAAGCCCGGCACGAAACTCTCCCGCGTACACTTCGGGTACGCCCGGGATGTCCTCTTCCAGGAGTTCACCGTCGCGAATAACACGCAGTTTGCCCGTGTAGCGTTCCGTAATGAGCATGTCGCCGTTATCACGGAAAGCCAATGCGTAGGGATTGCTCAATCCGGTTGCCAATGGCACTACACGCACATGGGGCATCTGAAACGCTGGCGACAGATACGGCTCAGTGGGCGCCTGCACATCACTGACTTCCTGCGCCTGCAGATGCGCGCCTGCAAAAAAGGTGATCAGGCAGATTCCTGTCAAAGTTTTTGAATGCATTGCTCGCCTCAACTTTTACTTTTTGTTCTGCTTAACACTAACTACTTCAGTTGTTGCATTAGCGCTCTACGTCATAATTGTCCTCAACAACGAAACCATCCACTTCAAGTCGTCGGGCTCCAGCCAGAATGCCTGGAAAAGAATGATTGCCTTCGTGACAGGCATATTCATACAAGGGTTCACTGGAAGCATTTAAACTCATTTCCCCCTTCCAGGTTTGGGTGTAGTAGTTCGGGTCTTCCACCGTGAACTCATACAGAATCTGATTGTCCGCCCAACGGGTAAAGCGTTCCGTCACCTTGCCTTCACTGGAAATATAGGCGCGCTGCATCGGATTAACATTCACCGTCTCAACCACCAGCGTTTCCCCTTCATACCAACCAACAGAATCACCCAGCCAGGGAGCCTGACCGTCGTTACGGTGTTCCTGATCGATCCGGATAATGCGCGCGTCATGCACCATCTCCGCCAGAATCATCACATAGTCTTCGTTCTGCACGATCTGATAGGTGTTGTTGTAAATGGAGTTCAACATGATCGGCCCGGGGGTGGCGACGAACCCCACCAAACAGCGTTCTACAGCCGAGCGGGTTTCTGGCCCATCGAAGCTACCCAGCGGTGGCGCACCAGGGGGATTACGTCGCATGGCCGCACCGTTTTCCACATAAGGGATTTGGCCGTTGGGCGGGTCCACAATCCAGGAGGTACGAAATTCATCTTTTACCAACGCAAGACTATCGCCTGGGCTAAGCCAGAAGCTGTTGTAACCGCGGGTCGCGAAAGCCGCAGCCGCCTGCCCGGTTCCCAAATCCTTAATCGAGGTGTCGGCGGATTGCTCCTGATCGGTCTGGGTCCAGAAATCCGAGTTAGCCATGATCACGGCTTCATCTTCAGTTACCACCAGATTCTCGACGCCCCTCGGGCGAGTGAGTCGAGTTACCGAGGCACTGGACCACATGCCCTGTAGATCAGGCTGACCGTATTCGTTGAATGGGCGTTGATAGTCCTGGGCAGTACTGGCGGTTGCTGCCAAAAGACCTGCTGCGAGGGTGAAACCGGTGAGTTTTCTAAGTGAACTGTTCATGACGGACACCTGTGTAATTAGGGCTATGGGTAGTTTGGTAGTGCTTCTCCGAAGGGTGAACCTAGCATGCATCGGGCGATTGGAAATGAATATACATCAATATGGAGGGGATTTAGCGATCTGAGCGTTCGGTTGGGCGGTTTTTAGCTGATAGACACCTTAAGGTATTGAGTTTCGAGTACCCCTTAATACCATTAAGCTATTAAATCGTGAGTGTCCCCGGGCCCCTTGCCTCATGACTAACCCTATTTACCTGCACACACTCGCTTACTGTGTGATATTTGCGAGCTACCTCGTCGCGTCATTGGTTGGGTATCCACGCCTGTGGTTGCGTCACTATCCTGCCGCCGTCCGTGCTAAACAGCCACCGCTTAGCTCGCGAGAACGGCTGCTTACTATTGCTAATGCCATAGTGTTTGTTGGAGGTATCGTGCTTGGGCTACCGGTGTTATCTGTGCTACTTGCCTACGGCAGTGAAGCAGATTCAGACACCGTGTTTCGTCA
>JAKSCP010000446.1 GCA_022360535.1 Pseudomonadales bacterium
CGATCACGGTGGCGTGATCTTTTTGGATTTGCGAGATCGGGAGGGGCGCGCTCAAGTCGTTTTCGATCCGGATACCGAGGAAAGTTTCGCGATCGCTGAGGGTGTGCGTAACGAGTTTGTCCTGGAGGTGAAAGGTCGGGTGCGACTCCGCCCCGAGGGAACAATCAACGAAGACATGCCGACGGGCAAAATTGAAGTGCTTGGCAAAGAGTTAACTATCCTGAACGCAGCAAAGACACCACCCATGCAGCTCGACGAGTACGCAGAGGTGGGTGAGGACGTCCGCCTGCATTATCGCTACGTGGATTTGCGTCGCCCCGAGATGCTTGAGCGTCTGCGCTTTCGCAGCAAAGTCGCCAATACGGTGCGTAACTTCATGGATGAGCACGGCTTTCTGGACATTGAAACACCGCTGCTTACCAAGGCGACGCCGGAGGGGGCCCGCGACTATTTGGTGCCCAGCCGAACCCATCCCAATCGCTTCTTCGCCTTGCCCCAGTCCCCGCAGCTGTTTAAACAGATTCTTATGGCCTCTGGAATGGATCGTTACTACCAGATCGCCAAGTGTTTCCGGGACGAAGACCTGCGCGCTGACCGCCAGCCTGAGTTTACCCAGATCGATGTGGAAACTTCCTTTATGGATGAGGAAGAGATCATGGCAATCATGGAAGGCCTGATTCGCCACGTGTTCCAGGTGCATATGGACGTGGATCTGGGCGATTTTCCGCGCTTGTCCTATGCCGAGGCCATGCGACGCTATGGCTCTGATAAGCCGGATCTTCGCATCGATCTCGAGTTGGTAGACATTGCAGAGCAAATGCAGGGTGTGGATTTTAAGGTCTTCAGTGGTCCTGCAAACGATCCTGCATGCCGTGTTGCTGCACTCAGGGTACCAGGTGGTGCGTCGCTCAGCCGTAAGGTCATTGACGATTACACCGATTTTGTCGGTATCTACGGAGCCAAGGGTCTGGCCTGGATTAAAGTTAATGATATCGATGCTGGTATCGAAGGCTTGCAGTCGCCCATCATCAAATTCATCGGTGAGGAAGTCACGCTGGCACTCATGAGCACCCTGGGTGTCCAGACTGGCGACATTGTCTTCTTCGGAGCCGACAAGGTGAAGGTGGTTAATGAAGCACTCGGTGCATTGCGCTTGAAGGTGGCGGAAGATCTGGGGCTGGTGAGTGACAACTGGGCGCCATTGTGGGTTGTGGATTTCCCCATGTTTGAAGAAGACGGGGACGGCAATCTTACTTCTTTACACCACCCGTTTACGGCTCCAGCCTGCGATGCTGACGAGTTGAAGGCGAATCCGGTGACTGCACTTTCCCGCGCTTACGACATGGTACTCAATGGCACTGAGTTGGGTGGTGGATCGGTGCGTATTAATCAGCCCGCGATGCAGCAGGCGGTATTCGAAGTGCTGGGCATTGGAGATGAAGAAGCGCAGGAGAAATTCGGGTTCTTGCTGGATGCACTCAGCTACGGTTGTCCACCACACGGAGGCATTGCCTTCGGCTTCGATCGTTTGATCATGTTGTTGACCAATGCTCAATCTATTCGTGACGTCATCGCTTTCCCGAAAACCCAGACCGCGGCCTGTCCCCTTACCGATGCCCCGGGTGCGGTATCCAATCAGCAACTACGAGAATTAAATATTCGATTGCGTGAAAAGACCAGTTAGAGTCTGACCAGTGTTGACTATCCACGTATTGCAGTACTGAGCAAGTAGAGAGAGTAAAGCATGGCTGGCCACAGTAAATGGGCGAACATTAAACACCGCAAGGCAGGTCAGGACGCCAAGCGCGGAAAGGTATTCACCAAAATCATTCGCGAGCTAACCGTCGCAGCCAAAATGGGTGGCGGCAACGTTGCTGATAATCCGCGTTTGCGAGCAACTGTGGATAAAGCTCTGGGTGCCAACATGACTCGGGATACCATCGAGCGCGCGATTGCCCGTGGGGCCGGCACGGCGGAAAGTGAGAACCTGGAAGAACTGGTGTACGAAGGTTATGGGCCAGGTGGGGTTGCCATCCTCTGTGAGACATTGACTGATAATAAAAACCGAACCGTTGCTGAGGTGCGTCATGGATTCACCAAGTTTGGTGGCAGCCTGGGTACCAGTGGATCGGTGGCTTATCTGTTTGAGAGAACCGGGGTAATTTCGTTTCCTGAGGGTGCCGACGAAGAGAAGTTAATGGAGGTAGCGCTGGAAGCCGGGGCCCACGATGTAGTGGCCAACGAAGATGGCAGTATCGACGTGATGACCACGCTGGAGACTTTTGGTGCTACGCAGGACGCACTGAAAGATGCTGAGCTGGAACCGGTGCGGGCAGAGATGACCATGTTGGCCTCCACCGAAGTCGATTTGGATCTGGATGGCGCACAGAAATTACTCACGCTGGTGGAGCATCTGGAGGATCTGGATGATGTGCAAAACGTCTACTCCAATGCCAATATCTCTGACGAGATCGCCCAGCAGCTGTGACATGTCCAGTGCAAGTTTTGCTCTGGCCCCAGTAACAATGAGATGATCAACCGATGTTGGTACTCGGCATCGATCCTGGTTCCCGCACGACAGGCTTTGGTCTAATCGACGTGCGCGGCAATAAACTGTCCTATATTGATTGTGGGTGTATCCGTACCGGCAACGGCGAGTTGCCGGCAAGGCTTAAGCAGATTTTTACTGGTATCTGTTCCGTCATCGAACAGCATGAACCGCAGCAAGTTGCGATCGAAGAAGTCTTCATGGGCAGAAACGCCGCCTCTGCACTTAAACTTGGCCAGGCTCGCGGTGCCGCCATGAGTGCTTGCTTGAGCCACGAATTGCCAGTGGATGAGTATTCCGCGCGACAGGTAAAGCAGGCAGTAGTTGGCGCAGGTGCTGCAGAGAAAGGGCAGGTGCAACACATGGTGAAGGCGCTACTTTCCATAAGTGATAACATAGCCGAAGACGCTGCCGATGCGCTCGCAGTCGCAATCTGTCATGCCAACACTCATGCCAGTTTGCTGCGTATGGCAGGCGCCAAATCATTCAGTCGCAAACGACTTCGCTAGCACAGGTAACAAGTTTTGATCGGTCGTATTCGCGGCATTCTTATCGAGAAAAAGCCTCCGGAGATTTTGGTGGATGTCAGTGGCCTCACTTATGAAGTGCAGGTACCGATGAGTACAGCGTACCAGCTGCCGGAAGTTGGAAAAGAATTGCAACTGCATACCCATTTCGTGGTTCGTGATGATGCACAACTGTTGTATGGCTTTTTTCAGGAAAAGGATAAGACGCTGTTTCGTGCCTTGATCCGGGTGAATGGAGTCGGGCCGAAAATGGCTCTGACTATTCTTTCGGGGATGGATGCCGATGAGTTCGTTAGAACAGTGCGCAATGATGATGTTTCTGCCATGGTGAATATGCCTGGTATTGGCAAGAAGACAGCCGAGCGACTCATGGTTGAAATGCGCGACCGCCTGGACGAATGGGGTGGGTCTGAATCCGTTGTGACTGCGGATTCTGGTGCCAATCTTGCCTCCTCCATAAGTAAAGATGCAGAAACAGCTCTGTTGGCTTTGGGCTATAAGCCCCAACAAGCAAGTCGGGCTATTTCTCAGGTTTTGAAAGAGAATCCTGATGTTGCCGATAGTGAAGCGTTAATCCGGCTTACCCTGAAGAGTATGTTGTAGGTTTACACAGTTTAGCTATGCAAGAAGACCGCTTAATTTCGCCCCAGGCCGACTCGGTTGAAGAATCTCAGGAGCGAGCTATCCGCCCGTTGAGCCTGGCTGACTATGTAGGTCAGGAAGAGGTGAAGCAGCAGATGGATATATTCATCAATGCGGCGCGCAAGCGGCAGGAACCTCTGGATCATACATTGGTGTTCGGGCCACCGGGCCTGGGCAAAACAACCCTGGCTAATATCATTGCCCATGAACTGAACGTTGCCATCCGCACCACTTCAGGGCCAGTACTGGAAAAAGCAGGTGACCTCGCAGCCATGCTGACCAATCTGGAGGAGGGTGATGTGTTGTTCATCGATGAGATACATCGCCTCAGTCCAGCTATTGAAGAAATTCTGTATCCAGCGATGGAAGACTATCAACTGGACATCATGATTGGCGAGGGACCAGCTGCGCGCTCTATAAAGTTGGACCTGCCCCCTTTTACTTTAGTGGGGGCGACGACCCGGGCTGGACTCCTGACTTCTCCGCTACGAGATCGCTTTGGCATCATTCAACGCCTGGAGTTCTACTCCATGGAAGAGTTGAGTCGCATTGTCACCCGTTCAGCCGGGATTTTAGGGTCAGAGATTGACGCGGAAGGTTCAGATGAAATTGCCAGGCGCTCCCGCGGGACACCGCGTATCGCGAACCGGTTGCTGCGCCGGGTGCGCGATTTTGCGGAAGTGAAAGCCGATGGCCGGGTAAGTTCGCAAGCAGCTGATGCAGCACTGGATATGCTGAGCATCGATAAGCATGGCTTCGACCAGATGGATCGGCGTTTATTGCTCACCATGATCGAGAAGTTCGAGGGAGGTCCGGTAGGTATCGACAGCCTGGCTGCGGCCCTCAGTGAAGAACGGGATACCCTGGAGGACGTGATTGAGCCTTATCTGATACAACAGGGCTTTATCATGCGTACACCTCGTGGCCGGGTGGTCACCCAATACGCCTACCGTCATTTAGGGCTAAAACCCTCTCAACAAATAGTCGATTTGTTTAATTCAGACCCCGATGGCAGCCAGTCCTGACCTGCGGTTTCAGTCCGCCTGCACAATTCCTCTGTAGGCAGCGTGTATTGCCACATTTAGGCCATATTTCCTCAGCTTTTTGGCCGTTTTTGTCGCTTGGACGTTAGTTTTTCTCAGTTAAATGCGTTTTCCCGAAACTATTTCAGGATTTGGCCGAATAAATGCCTTAGACCTCCGGATTTCCGGCGAAAATTCATTGTCATAGCTAGTAACACATCCAACGAAATAGCTTCTGGAGATCTCTGAGTGAGTGAAGGATTTAACCCGATCGAGTTGATGCTAAACGCCAGTCCGGTGGTTCAACTCGTGTTCCTGATTTTGATTATTACCTCGGTGGTCTCCTGGATCATCATCGTGCAGCGCTGGTTGGTGTTATCGGCAGCCAGAAAAGGCGTTTTCAGCTTCGAGCAGCGCTTCTGGTCAGGTATGGACCTGGGCCAGCTTTATAAAGAAGGCACCCAGATGCAGCAGGACAGCCTGCAGATCGTGGGTATGGAGAACATTTTCCGCGCCGGCTTTAAAGAGTTTATGCGACTGCGCCAACAGGCAGTGGATAAGGAAGCGGTAATGGAGGGAGCACAGCGGGCGATGCGGGTAGCTTATTCCAGGGAAGAGGAAAAACTGGAAAAACATCTGCCAATTTTGGCCACCATCGGGTCAGTTTCAGTGTATGTCGGACTGTTCGGTACGGTGATCGGTATTATGAATACCTTCCTGGCCATTGCCAGCCAGGCCCAGGCGTCTATTCTGGTGCTGGCGCCGGGAATTGCAGAAGCGCTGTTGGCCACGGCCATCGGACTGTTCGCGGCGATTCCGGCAGTAGTGGCCTATAATCGGTATTCGGCAACGCTGGATCATGTCACCAGCAGCTACATCACCTTTTCCGATGAGTTTTCCAGCATCTTGCACAGACAAATACACAGCACCTGATTCGTGGTGAGGATCGACGACCGACGTGGAAACCATACCCCGTAAAAAGCGTAAGCAGGTAAGTGATATCAATGTGGTGCCTCTTATTGACGTCATGTTGGTGCTGCTGGTGGTTTTTATGCTCACGGCCCCAATGCTTAATCAAGGGATCGATGTGGAGTTACCACAGGCGAACAATGAGCCATTGGATATCGATGAGAATTTGGAAACTCTGGTTGTTTCCATTACCGCTGATGGGGAGTATTTCCTTAGTCTGGGGGCAACGGGTGACGAGCGGGAATCGGTAACGCTGGAAACTGTTGGTGAGAACGTTCGACGGATTCTTAATGCCAACCCTGATATACAAGTGCTAATTGAAGGCGATACTGACGCGAGCTACGGCGTAATTATCACAATGCTAACTACACTAAATAATGCTGGGGTTACCAATCCGAGTTTTATTACCAAGCCAATGGAGAGTCTTTAGCTAAAAGGCTTTTCTATTTTCGACCTAAATGATATGCATAGTGCGCTTAATAATCTGATCATCTACAACGGCTACCCCCTGTCTGTTGTAGTAGCGCTCACATTCCATACTTTGATATTCATTGTGATTATCTATCTACAACAAAGTTCTGACTCTGATGTGTTGGAATTAGTGCAACCGACCATCATTAAGGCGCTGATAATCGATGAAAACCCCCAGGTGGTTAATCGACAAAACCTCGAACGGCAGCGTATCGAGCAGCAACGACAGCGCGAATTGGAGCAGGAACGCCAGCGGCAGGCGGAGGCGGAACGTTTAGAGCAGGAGCGACAACAACAGGAGGTTGAGCGCGCACGTCAGGAAGAAGAACAAAGACAGGCCGCGCTGCGGGAACGGGAAGAACTGGAGCGGCAGCAGGCAGAGCAACGACGCCGCGAGCAGGAGCAGCGAGAGGAAGAATTACGGCGTCAGGCGGAAAGGGCAGAACAGGAGCGCCAACGCCAACGGGAGTTGGAGCGTCAACAAGCTCAAGCCGCGGCGGAAGCGGCGGCAGCAGAAGCGGCTCGCAACGAATTTGAATTAGTGCAGAGTGCCACTGGGCTCATTCAGCAGGTCGTACAAGAGAATTGGTCACGACCACCCAGTGCTCGCAATGGAATGCGTACCATATTGCAAATACGTATGTTGCCCACTGGTGAATTGCTGGAAGTCACTATTACCCAGTCCAGCGGTGATCCTGCGTTTGATCGATCGGCGGAGACCGCTGTGTATCGGGCTGCACCTTTCTCAGAACTGCAAAGTTTGCCGATTAATGTATTCAACTCAAACTTCAGATCTCTTTCTCTGATTTTTGAGCCAGATGATTTATTGAATTGAAATGAGTTTTCCGATGATTTCTCGACTAAGTGTATTGCTTCTATTATTAGTGTCGATCTCAGCGCGGGCTGAGCTCAGCATACAAATTACTCAAGGCGTGGATAATCCCATTCCCATCGCGGTTGTGCCTTTCGCCTGGGAAGGCAGCGGAGTGCTGAGCGAAGATGTTGCGGATATCGTCATCAACGATTTGGAGCAAGTGGGTGAATTCCTCTCATTATCACCTGGCAATATGCTGAGTCTGCCCAGTGAAGAGAACGAAGTCTTTTTCCGGGACTGGCGCATTCTGGCACAGGACTACCTCTTGGTAGGCAAGATCGATCGTGCGCCCGGTAGTCAGCTGGTGCAGGTTCAGTACGAATTCTTCGATATCAATCGCGAAATGAAATTGGCTGGTGAGGTACTTACCGGAAGTGTCACGCAGCTGCGAGATATCGGCCATGAAATCAGTAATGTGGTTTATGAGCTGGTGACGGGTACTCGCGGTGCTTTCACTACACAAATACTCTACATCGTGTCTGAAGAACTAGGGCCAGGTAACACTACTTACCGCCTCGAAAAATCCGACTACGACGGTCAGCGCGCGCAAGTCTTGTTGGAGTCTGGTGAGCCCATCATGTCGCCGAACTGGTCGCCCAATGGGGAAGATATCGCCTACGTTTCTTTTGAGACGACCTTACCTCGCATATACGTACAGAATATTGCGACTGGTCAGCGCAGGCAGATAACCAACTATCCCAATATCAATAGCTCGCCGGTGTTCTCGCCCGATGGCAGTAAACTGGCAATGGTTTTGTCCAAGGACGGCAATCCGGAAATCTATGTGCAAGACCTTGTATCCAACGAACTCATTCGGGTAACCAATCATCCATCGATTGATACCGAGCCAAGTTGGACAGTCGATGGCCGGTCGCTAGTCTTTATGTCAGATCGGACCGGGCAACCACAAATTTACCAGATGGAGTTGGGGGCTAGTGACTTGTACGTGGAGCGACTTACTTTTGACTGCTTTCAATGTATGAAGGGAAATTTCCTACCCGACGGCGTCAATCTTGTGCATGTGCGGCGTGAGACGCGACAGGACCCGAATTACCAGATCGCCATTTACAATGTTGAAACCCTACGGGTGATCACGCTCACCGATACCTCTTTAGACGAGTCACCCAGCGTGGCTCCAAACGGCAGTATGATCATGTATGCGACCAAGTTTGCAGGGCGAGGGGTGCTGGACGCCGTATCCATTGACGGCCGCGTGAAGTTCCGTTTACCATCCTCGCAGGGCGATGTGCGGGAACCTTCCTGGTCTCCGTTTTTCAATTAGACAGTCGTAAGTAATCGAAAGACCTCAAAAGCATTCAAAAGTAAAAGTTCTTGGAGGACTCAAAGAGTGGGAAAACAACGTAATCATTTTCTTAAAGTGGGCCTAGTCATTTCGCTATTTGCCCTTGCAGCATGTAGCTCGACCAGCGAAACAGACGACGGTGCCGATTCTGGTGCTAGCAGCTCTGCTTCCAGCAATTCTGGCAGCTCAGCCTCATCCAGACCTGGCTCCGGCAGCGGCCAACTCACTCAAGAGCAGATTCGCGCCCAGAACGCTCTGCGTCAGACTGTCTTCTATTTTGATTTTGATATCGCTGAGTTCAAAGCTGAGGATCGCGATACGCTGACTTACCACGCCCGGGATCTGGCCGCTAATGCCAACAAGCGCGTTCGCCTGGAAGGTCATGCCGATGAGCGTGGTACTCGAGAATACAATTTGGCCCTTGGAGAGCGCCGAGCCAATGGCATTCTTAACTACCTGATCGTCAATGGTGCATCCCGCTCACAAATTGAAGTGGTTAGCTATGGTGAGGAACGCCCAGCGCAGTCTGGTCAGACGGAATCTGCCTACAGTCGCAACCGTCGCGTTGAAATCGTAGCCCGTTAATGTATGAAACTACTCTCTAAACCTGCAGCCTCAGCACTAACCACCTGTGTAGTAGCAGGTTTATTAGCTTCGTCGGCTGCAGCGCAGGGAGTCGGTTCAGTAGTCGAATCCCGGCCCTTTACTCCTGGCCAAACACCTGCCAATACGAGTAGTGCATCCGTTAGTAATAACGATGCGCTACAACTATTACTGGATCAAAATCGGCAATTGCAGGCGGAGGTCCAGGCCTTGCGGGGGATGGTGGAAGAGCAGGGCTTCGAGATCAGGAAGCTGCAACGGGATTCCCTGAGTCGATATACCGATGTGGATGAGCGGCTCCGTTCTCTGGAAACTGGCTCAATCACCTCGACAACTCCGGTTAATCCAATCGATACAGGCTCGACCTTGAGCAACCGACCGAGCAATGTAGCCCAGTCACCTGCGACCTCTACAGCTGCGGATTCCGCAGGTTCTACAGTTGCGAGTGCTCCTGCCCCAGCGACGTCCACATCTCGGCCAATCGCATCACGCAATAATCGAACTACCAGCAGCAGCCGCGGCACTCTGGAGCCAGCGGTATTGAGTGAACAGCAGTTGTACCAGATGGCCTACGATTCCGTGATCAATAGCAATTTCGAACGCTCTATCGCTGAGTTTGATCAGTATCTCAGTATCTACCCCGATGGCCGCTTCGTAACAAACGGCCACTATTGGAAAGGGCTGGCATTTCTCAATCTCACCCGCTACGACGAAGCCAGAGAGTCCTTCGAGATTATTCTGGATCAATACCCGGATTCCGCTAAGTTTCCCGACGCCATGTATGGCCTGGCACAGGCCTATCAAGGCCTTGGCAATATTCCTCAAGCCCGCCAGTTGTTGAATGATATTAAGCGCCGTTTTCCCAACACTGGCGTCGCTAATCTGGCTGATACTCGCTTACTCAGTCTCGACTAGACCTTATACTCCTGACATATTCATAGGCTGGGTCAAATCAGCCTGGGTTCTTATTGCTATGAACAACAGCGCATTGCGAATCACCGAGATTTTCTACTCGCTACAGGGAGAGGCGAGGACTGTCGGCGTACCTACCGTGTTTGTGCGCTTAACCGGTTGCCCCTTGCGTTGCCAATACTGCGATACAGCCTACGCGTTCGAAGGGGGTGAGATGATGTCGTTAGAGGACATCATGGCGCAGGTAGAGAGTTTCAATTGCCTCTATGTCACGGTGACTGGCGGTGAGCCCCTCGCTCAGCCCAACTGCATAACCCTATTAAGATTGTTATGCGATAGAGGCTTGAATGTTTCATTGGAAACAAGTGGTGCGATGGCCATCGATGATGTCGATGAGCGGGTCTCAGTCGTCCTGGATTTGAAGACCCCAGCATCTAAGGAACTGGAGAAGAACAAGTACGAGAACATCCAGCTTCTCAAATCCAAGGATCAGGTGAAGTTTGTCATCTGCGATCGTGGAGATTACGATTGGGCCCGCGCCAAACTGCTGGAGTACAACCTGCAAGCAAAAGCAGGAGAGGTCTTGTTTTCGCCTTCTCACGAAGAATTAGCGGCGTCTCAACTGGCAGGCTGGATTCTGGAAGACCGCCTTCCCGTGCGTATGCAAGTGCAGTTGCATAAAATGTTGTGGGGACAGGAGCCAGGACGTTGAACAGTACCTTTCGGGATTTCATATCCAACTACGCCTCACATTTACTTCCCAAATAACCCATGACCCAAAAAGCGATAGTTTTAGTCTCAGGCGGCTTGGATTCCGCCACCTGCCTTGCGATCGCGCAGGATCGTGGTTATCGCTGCTATGGTTTGAGTTTTGACTATGGGCAGCGATCCAGTAGTGAACTTGATGCAGCCAAGAGGGTCGCCAAGGCATTCAAAGTAGAAGACCATAAGATCATCAGTCTTGGTATGGACGCCTTGGGAGGGTCTGCGCTTACCGACGATTCAATTGATGTGCCTGAGGAGGAGACTGAAGGAATACCGGTTACTTATGTGCCTGCGCGAAACACTGTGTTTCTCGCTTATGGTTTAGCCTGGGCTGAAGTGCTCGATGCCGATGCCTTGTTCATTGGAGTGAACTCTCTGGATTATTCAGGGTATCCCGATTGTCGGCCGGAATTTATCAATGCGTTTAGAACCATGATGAACCTGGCAACCAAGAAAGGTGTTGAAGGGGGCAGTATCGAACTGGAAACCCCACTCATCGACCTTAGTAAGTCAGAGATTATCAAGACGGGCACCAGACTAGGTGTCGACTACAGTATTACTGTGTCCTGTTATCAGGCAGACGACGAGGGCAGGGCTTGTGGCGTGTGCGACAGCTGTCGTTTCCGCAAAGCTGGTTTCCAGCAGGCAGGAGTCGCCGATCCAACCCGCTATCAATAGCGTATTCAGCTACTGGCGCCTGTGTGGAAATTTAAAGGAAGTTCAAGTACCATACCGCCCCTTTCTGGACTCCCGTGGCTAACATGCAGTGAACCAGCGTGCTGGTCAGCCTCTGAGATTCAGAAAAACTGTTGCCAGACCAGATCGAA
>JAKSCP010000448.1 GCA_022360535.1 Pseudomonadales bacterium
GAGTACCGCTTCACCTTCTTTGTCAGATCCAGGTTTAACCTTGCCGCCATTTCGATAGCGAGAGATTGGGACCAGCCGGGATAAAACTCTGAAAGTGTCGACAGGTTTTTGTGTCCGCTCCAGTTGTCGAAGAATGGGCAGTAGTCGCCAACATAACCGATGTCTTGTTTCCATAGTCCGCTGGACGCATTGGCTTCTTTTTCATTGAGTAGAACAGTGCCTGCGTCTCTACGCACTGTACCCATCAGGCTACGAAAAAGAGTGGTCTTGCCAGCACCGTTGGCGCCGACCAGACCCAATGCACAACCAGCTTCTACTGACAGGTCTATTGGACCCAGGGAAAAATCTCCATAGTTTTTTTGAAGTTGATTAATTTCCAACATTGTCGTCTCCCGACTGCAGAGTCTCATTGAAGATCTGCTGAATTTCCTGATCAGAAAGCCCGTCTCGGCGTGCATCATGTAGCGTCATCGCCAGTTGTTCGGCGAATCGCTGTTGGGCCAACGCTGACTTATCGCTCTGCTGCAGGGTAGCCACAAAGAACCCTTTGCCGCGACGGGCATAAATAAGCTCTTCATTGAGCAACTGGTCATAGGCTCGCTGTACCGTGATCACGCTGACCCGCAGGCTTTTAGCGAGTGCGCGGATAGAAGGCAGAGCGAAGTCAGGTGCCAGTTCGCCGCTAAGAATGCGTGCCCTGACCTGACCGATGATCTGCTCTTGCAGGGTTTCCGATGATTGTTCTGAAATATGAAGTAACATACTGTTATCTCTACTGTGTATATACAATATATACAGTAAATACAGTATGCAAGAGATTTCTTATCTTTTTTCTAAGGCATTGAATTTACGAAATTTTATTGAAGGGGAGGAGAGGAATCAGTCGTGGGGACTGTCTTCTTGTTCGCGCACGATGTTGGTTAGGGTGCGAAAATCCGTCTTGCCACTACCCATGTAGGGGAATTCCTCGACGATTACATACTTCTTCGGAAGCGCGAGGTTAGGCAGTTCAATCGATAACTTCTTCACGACTTCCTGCTCGTCGATTTCCTTATTGGTGACACCCACAATTCGAGAACCTCGCTTTGCGTCCGGCAGTTCTACCGCACAGCATTCGACGTCCTCTGGTGTCACGGAATTCATAGTCTCTTCTACGTTGACCAGAGAAATCATTTCGCCGCCAATTTTGACGAAGCGCTTGAGTCTGCCTTTGTGCCACAGATAGCCATCTTCATCGAGGTAGCCAAGATCACCAGTGTCATACCAACCCGACTTCAGACGCAGATGAGATTCTTCAATGTCATTTAAATAACCCGACATCACCCCATCGCCTTTGACCATTATCTTGCCTGTTTCACCGTGAGCGCAGTCTTCACCGTTATCAATGTTTTCGATCCGGATTTCCGTGCCGGGGATGGGAATTCCTATACTTCCTGGACGGTTCTCCTCCCGAGGGTTTACCGAAATCACCGGAGAGGTCTCGGTAGTCCCATAGCCTTCGAAAATCTCCAGACTATGTTTCTCCCTATAGAGTTGCCTGAGCGATTCCGGGCACTTGTCGGCTCCGGAAACCGCCAACTCCACGCTGGCGAAATCACCGGGCTGTGATTGCCGTGCATAGCCTTCCAGAAACAGTGGCGTGCCTACCAGTAACTGAGGTTTCTCTTCCTTAATCAGCTTTGCGATTATCTTGAAATCAAGCGGGTTGGCATAGGCTATTGCCGTCATTCCAAGGCATAGCGGTGTCCATAGATTTATAGTGAGGCCAAATACATGGAAGTAAGGGAGCACTGCCAACAGATGGTCCATCTCATAGATATCCATCATGTCGGAAAAGGAATCGATGTTTGAAAGAATATTGCGTTGCGTAAGTTGGACGACTTTCGGGTCTTTCTCACTGCCACTGGTAAAAAGAATTACTGCCGGTTTATCCAAGTCATGGCTGCCTGTGATGCGTTTCAGCAGGCCAACAGGCAGTTTGGATTTGATGAAAGCAAGAATCTTTTCGAACTGGCTCAGGTTGGGCATGATGTCCTCCATAAACACCATGCCTGGCACTTCCTCACAACCCACTCGCTCTAACAAGGCTTTGGCCGTGATGATAGTTCGAAAATCACACTGAGATTGTGCGTAGCGACAGTTTTTTGCGGCACCCGTGGAATAATTGATCATCACGGGCGTCAACCCGCTGGCGAGAGCGCCTACTACCGCCAACGCTCCTCCAGATCCGGTGGGCAGCATAATTCCAATGCGACCGCGCTCCATTTTCTTGAAACGTCTGGCAAGAATTAGTGAGGCTATCAGCGCTTGAGAAAACGACACATCACGCCCCATCGCTTTGTCTTTTATTGCGATCTTTTCGGGGTGTTTCTTGGCTCGCTCGATGAATCGATGCTGTAACATGGTAGCAGTGTATCTCAACTCTTCAGCTCTTGAACAGTTGCCTGGAACAGTAGAAGATGTGCTAACTGACCAGGCCAGAGGCGAAAAATGAAATCACTGACTTTTCTGGTTTTTGCGCTGAGCGTGTCCTTTTACTATACGGACATCGAAGCAACCAATGGCTTTCAATCTCTGTTCTTGCCACTGATAGATTTTTTATTACTGTGCGGTCTGGCACTTTGGGTGGCAGGGAGAACGGGGTGGAAGACTATTTCACGCCACGATGGTGGTGGCTTTTTTGATTTTTTTGATGGTGGAGGAGGTGGTTGTGACTAAGTTCTATAAACTGCTTCCAACCAGCCTGAGTCTGCTGGTTGTTGGTTTCTTTTGCATTCAGGCATCTGCGCAAGATTGGTCTTTTACTTCGTACCCGGTTCAAGGCAATGTCCATATGTTGGAGCCGGCAAACACGATGGGTAACGTTGGCGTGTTTGCCGGTGAAGACGGCGTACTGCTCGTCGATAGCCACTTTAGTTTTTCCGTGGCAGAACTGCTCGGAGAAATCGAAAAAATTTCTGACGAGGAGGTCAGGTTTCTGGTGAATACCCATGTGCATCCAGATCATATCAGTGGAAATGGTGTGTTAGCGGATTACGGGGTCACTATCGTTGCGCAGGATGATGTTCGACTGAGAATGTTGTCCGAACTTCGAATTCCACGAGCAGGTGGACTCTTCAGGCCGAAACCCGAGGCCAATGCCTTACCAGTTATCACTTATACTGATGCGATAACATTTCATCTGAACGGTGAAGAGGTTCGAGTGTTTCATGCACCACCAGCTCACAC
>JAKSCP010000433.1 GCA_022360535.1 Pseudomonadales bacterium
ATATAAATATGGCCAGGCATGTGTACCAGGTGACCGGCACCGGGCATCAAACTGGCTAACCTTTCCGCACAGGGCACCGCACGTTCCGGATAAAGCTCTTCCACAGCATGAATATAAAAGTGACATGCACCCGGGTGATTCTCATTAACAGCTATCGCTGCCTGCAGCTGATTCAAAGCGATGTCGATACCAGGTTGGGTCTCGCCGTCTGCATTCCAGTAGTCCCAGGGACGCAAATCCAACAGTGACTCTGCATACAGCACACCTAGATCAATATCGCTGCTGTAGCGCGCAACCAACTCCGCCATGGCATCGGCATAAGCCTGATCCAAATGAGTCCGATCTTCTGGCGCATCGGCGGCGTAACGTGTCGCCAGGGCGTCGATCAATGACTGCTCTTTATCAGTCGCATTGGCTTTGCGAGCCAGGGCTTCCTGTATAGCAGCATAAGCTGCTTCTGCCGACGGCGTGTCCATGGGAAGATTGATGTTTGGGCCCCAGGCTAGCGCCTCACCCCACCAGCACATCGCGCAATCAGCATCCAAACGCTGCGCCTCTTTGAAGGCCCGGATCGCTTCCTGATGATTGAAGGCATAGTAAAGACGAATCCCTTGATCGAAGTACTGTTGCACCAAAGGATTGGCTGTACTGATTTCATAGTGATAATCCCCCAGATCGTCATACAGGGGAACTGCGCCTGCTGTTTGTGCCTGGGCGGCCGGTGAAATTGCTGACACGACTGCCAAGGCAGTGGCCATAACCCCGGCAATGGTCAGTAATAACTGTTTCATTTACCTACTCTCCTGTCGGAACCGATTAATGGGTTCCGACCTTTTTCTCTCGACTGTTTTAATGGTTCAACGGGATGGGTCCCGTCAATTGGGCGCGCAGTGTAAGGACTTCAGTGGGTCAATTCTAGTGGACCAGGAGTAAGAATTTGAGCCAGCTCACATTTAACTGGAATTCAATTACTTAGCGCCATTTACAACAACTAGTAATGAAAATTTGGGTGGTTCTGAAAATTAACTAGACCCTTGGTATAGTTAAGCCGCTTCGAATACCCCGCTTTCCGGAGAATATCGTGTCCACAAGAGCAAATAGCAGCCGAGAGCGAATACTGGCTACCGCAGAATCCATCATTCTACAACAGGGATTCGCCGGCACGACCATTGACGACATTATCAACAAAGCAGCGATCACCAAGGGCGGCTTCTTCTACCATTTCTCTGGCAAGACTGAGATGGCCCGGGCGCTTATCGACCGCTACATCAAAATGGATACTGAGATCTTCACCGAATTGAGTGACCAGGCAGACAAACTCACTGAAGATCCGCTGCAGCGGGCTTTAATCTTTTTGAACCTCTTTACCGAAATGGTAGCCGGGATGACTGAGCTACATCCCGGATGTTTGGCCGCCGCCTTCACCTATGAGACACAGCAGTTTGATGGTGAAATAAGGCAACGCATCATGGAGGGCATGGAGACCTGGCGCAACATGATTGCGGAACGCCTCGAACAGATCATCGCGAAGTATCCACCAAAGATGGAGGTTAGTGTGGACGCTCTGGCCGATATGTTCACGTCGTCGGTAGAGGGCGGCATTATCCTTGCCAGAGCCTATGACGACAATCAGCCACTGATCGACCAGGTTCAGAACTATCGCAGCCACTTGCGACTGCTGTTTGAACCTTCCTGATAAAAGGAAGCAATAAAAAAGAACGACGGCTAAAGGGGACTCGTTTTGATTACGAAGATGCCGCCGTTCGGGTAATGCACAAGCTCTGTATGCTATGCAGCTTGTGCGTCGAGAGACTTGATGTAGTTCAGCATGGTCAAATAGTCGCTGCACTCGAAAGGATCGGTAGCGCAATTGTCTTCCTTGCCTTCCTCTGAAAACAGCTGCTTGATTTCACCATCCTCAACCAGCATGGCGTAGCGCCAGGAGCGATCGCCAAAGCCGAGATTTTCTTTCTTCACCAGCATGTCCATGCCGCGAGTGAAATGGCCATTGCCGTCAGGTAAGAGTTTGACTTTATCAACGCCCAGTTGCTTGCCCCACTGGAACATGGAAAACGCATCATTGACGCTCAGGCAGTAAATCTCGTCGATGCCCGCCGCTTTGAATTCATCATAATGGGCCTCAAAACCTGGCAGGTGGGTGCTGCTGCAGGTTGGAGTAAACGCACCGGGCAAGGCAAAGACGACTACCCGACGACCAGCAAAAATGTCATCGCTGCTCACGTCCTGCCAACGGAAGGGGTTCTCACCTCCTACCGACTCATCCCTGACTCGAGTCTTGAATACCACATTGGGTACATGGGAAACGCTCATTGCTCACCTCAAAAATAATAAGTAAATAACTAAACAGTGCGGCTACTATACGGGCCGGATTTTGATCGGTAAAACGGTTAATTTCGATAGTATCAATCGAATTTTACGATTAATGATCAGGCTTTACCGCCCAGTGACCAGAAACGGCTAAAAACCACACAAATTCAAGGAGTTAATTGAGGCCAATGACGGTCATTTGGGGTTCTCTGGTATAGACAAAAAACACCGTTGGCATTACGCTTCTTCGA
>JAKSCP010000450.1 GCA_022360535.1 Pseudomonadales bacterium
GATCTTTACCCAAATAGGTACCAATGCTGCCCGCGGCCAGCTGGAAGAAGTCATTACCGATCAGGTGCCAGACGAACTCCAGGACGCCGCTCGTGGTCTGCTACGCAGCATCTTCAATTAATGCGCATGCGGAATATCTGAGTTCCCTAAAATGAAAATTCTCTTTACCAAGCTTTCCGATGAGGAACATCGGGTTCACATTGTCCGCTGCGATGGCAGCGAAGACGATGCCACTCTCAACAGTCGCAGTTTCCTGCGTCATGATTTTGCGCACCTCGCCACGGAGGAATGTGTTGGGTTGGCTCGTGGCTTCTGGGGTCAGGTTGCTAAAGGGGCCGGACTAAACGGAACTGGCATCGGTGGCCCGGAAGCGCAACTGGCAGAAGCGCTGGCTGCACCCATTCAAACTTTGATGCGGACAGGTGCAACTGTGGAAACCTATGAAAAGACTCTGTCCCATGTGCTTCCTGATCGAGATTGCGGCGAACTGGCAATGCAAGTGAAAGAACGGGGCCGACAGTTAGAGGGTTACTGGCGCGCTACGCCCTACGGCGAAACCATGGAAGTGGAATGGCTTGAGCATGACTGAGCAGGAAGCCGTAACCTTTGCCAGGACTGTACTCGATTGGTTCGCTGACAACGGTCGCAAAGAGCTTCCCTGGCAAGTCGATCCCACCCCTTATCGCGTGTGGGTATCAGAGATTATGCTGCAGCAAACTCAGGTTCAGACAGTCATTCCCTACTACCAACGCTTCATGGACCGTTTCCCCTCGGTTAACGACCTCGCTAGCGCGCCGCAAGACCAAGTGCTTCATTTATGGACAGGCCTCGGCTATTACGCCCGCGCTCGCAACTTACACAAAGCGGCACACCAGATTACTGCTGAGCACAACGCGGCATTTCCCGCTGACATTGAAACGCTGGAGAGTCTGCCCGGCATCGGCCGCTCCACTGCTGGTGCCATCGCCGCGCTCTCTATGGGGATCAGGGCACCCATCCTAGACGGCAATGTGAAGCGAGTGTTGACCCGATGTTTTGCGATTGCGGGTTGGCCGGAGCAAGCAAAAGTGAAGTCGCAGCTTTGGGATTTAGCCGAATCGCTTACCCCTCACAAACAAGTGGCTGACTATACTCAAGCCATGATGGATCTTGGGGCCACCGTGTGTACGCGAAGCCGTCCCGACTGTGAGCATTGCCCGCTCAGTCAGCAATGCCTGGCCAAAGCACGGAATGAGATCACCCTCTATCCGGGGAAGAAACCCAAAAAGACGCTGCCAACAAAGACCATCGCGATGTACATCCTGCAAGATGGCGATGGTAATGTACTCTTGGAAAAACGCCCCCCATCGGGTATTTGGGGCTCCTTGTACAGCCTCCCGGAAGGCCAGGTGGATGACAAAGAAGCTGTCCTCGCCAACCAGGCTTATCCGCTAAGCAAGGCCAAGGAACTGAGGCCCATTCGGCATACGTTCTCGCACTACCATCTGGACATTACACCGGTAAAACTCACCGCGCGGAATCGATACCCCAACGTTGCCGAAAACGATCGCTGGCTCTGGTATCCTTTAGATCATTCACAGCAAGTTGGCCTGGCAGCACCGGTCAAAAAGCTATTAACTTCACTGACAAACTAATCCAGCACTACGAATAGGGAGCACCAATGAGCCGCATGGTCCACTGCAAGAAGTACAACAAAGAACTACCCGGTCTCGCCGTGCCTCCTTATCCCGGACCCAAGGGCCAGGAAATCTATGAAACTGTCTCCCAGCAGGCCTGGCAGGAATGGCAAGCCCACCAGACCATGCTGATCAATGAAAAACAACTCAGCCTGATGGACCCTGACGCCAGAGAGTACCTGCAGCAGGAGATGGTTAAATTCCTCAACAATGAGGAATACGACAAGGCCGAGGGCTACGTTCCGCCCTCCGAATAAACTCACTACGCAAGCAAGGAACAAGTCGCTTCCACATCGAATCTACTAATGCGCCGAATAGTCAAACAACTGTCTGCATTGATGCTCTGCATCTGCATGTTGGTTGGTCTCGCCAGTTGCGCAAGCCGCCCACAGCTCGCCAACGAATTCACCAGTTCGACGGGCAGTGGAGAGATCATCGCGATTGAACGGGTAGGCGGTTATTCAGAGCTGTTTGCCGACATCATTTTGTGGATTACGGGCATGTCGGATCGAGTACCGGCCAGCTACGGTTTCGATCTGTACCGAATGACTTACTGGACTGCAGGTGAAGATAGACAACTGACACCAGCCACTGCACTGGTCACTATTCCCCGTGCTGAAGACTTTAAAGGAGTACTGGGCTGGTTACATGGCACTGCAGTGACCCGTGATCTGGTGCCTTCAACCCCCACACCTGATGAAGGCGTGCTTGTTTCAGTGGCCTTCGCAGGCCATGGCTATATTCTTATCGCACCGGACTATTTAGGTTTTGGCGGCTCAACAACCAACCACCCTTACTACCATGCACCAAGTGCTGCAAGCACAGTGCGAGATGCAATCGTTGCGACCGAGAAACTGATTCGATTATCCAACCTGGCTTGGCCAGAAGATCTATTCCTGACTGGCTTTTCTCAAGGAGGCTACAACACCATCGTTGCCACCCGGGACATCGAATCCAACCCTATTCCAAACATAGATTTACAAGCAGCGGCCCCCATTGCCGGGCCGTTCGATCTGGCCGGTTTCAGTGTGCCTAATGCCCTGAAAGGCGAATCACCAAGTGCCAGCCTGTATCTGGCCTACATGATCAATTCCTATGCCCGCATTTATTCGGAAGACATTGGATCGCTGGCGCAGGAACCCTATGCCACACAAATTCCGGTTTTATTTGATGGATTGCATAGCGGTGACGAAGTGGTAGCTGCCCTGCCCGAGCAACCCCGCGATTTATTTCACCCACAGGTATGGGACGATTTTGAGCAAGGCAATTTCCGTTGGCTAGGTGATCGCCTCAGAGAAAACAGCACGCACCAGTTCGTTCCAGACACCCCGATAAGGCTCTACTATGGCAGCGAGGACCTCGACGTTTCACCACAGGAGGCAACCGATCAGATCCAGCGCTGGCAAGCTGCCGGTCTCTCCATGCAAGCGGTCGACGTGGGCCCTTTCGACCACAATGAGTCCGTCATCGAGGCCGCTCC
>JAKSCP010000453.1 GCA_022360535.1 Pseudomonadales bacterium
CATAGATCAGAATCCATTGGGTAACGGAAATCCGGTGGCATAACACCAACGACAGTGTGCGGCTGACCGTTCACGATGGAAGTTCTGCCAATTACGTCGGGATCGGCGGCATAGTAGTTACGCCACACCCGGTTGCTGATCAGAACTACTGGCTCCGCGCCTTCTATTTCATCAGTGCGCAGCAGCGGGCGGCCCATGGATGGTGGGATCGCTGTAAATTCAAGTGCATTTGCCGTCGTGCGAAATCCAAAAAACTGCTCGCCAAAGTCACCATCACTCAGAGCTACGATTTCAGAGTGATAGGCGCCCAGTTGTTCGAGAGAACCTAGTGAGGAGTTATAAGAATTAAACTGGAACGCATCGAAATTGGCTGAAGCCATTTCTGTTTGATTGAATTCGTCATAGGGCTTTATGGCAACCAGCCGATCACCATCAGGATAGGGCAGTGTGGTATAGGCGAAATTTTTAACGAAGGAATAGAGAGGTAATGTAATTAAGTAGCCGATCGCGATTACAGTAATGCACAGTGCACTAAATCCGTACCTACGGCGAATAAGACGAAGAGTGTAGTTGGCTTCATACTGAAGGTTCATTACGCTATCTCCACTTGTTCATAGTGCAGTGCTTCGCGTGGGTATATAGGAGCTGGGATACGCCGCTAGCCCCAACACGATTAAGAGAACTGATGTAATCGTAAATGACAGATTGCTTCCTAGACGACGCAGGATAAGCAGAAGATCGTAGAGCTTTTCCATACCGTTAACTCGGAAGACTGGTGAGTACTTCAGTTTCTAAGCGCAGATTCGATGTGGGTTGATCATCGACAATCTTGCCGTCGAACAAGGTAATCTGCCTCTGCGCTTGCAATGCAGAGCGAGGATCGTGTGTCACCATGCAGATGGTGCTGCCTTGCTTGTGAAGATCACCGAGCAGATCCATTACTATCTGCGCATTCTTGGAATCCAGATTTCCCGTTGGCTCGTCTGCAAGTAGTACTTTCGGGTCGCCAGTCAAGGCGCGCGCGATGGCTACGCGCTGTTGTTGACCACCGGACAGTTGAGAAGGGAAGTGCTTCATGCGATGGGCCATATCCACCTTCTCCAGCGCTTCCTGTACCTTCTCCTTGCGTTCCTTGCGCTTGAGCTCTTTGCGGTAAGTCAGAGGCAGCTCGACATTCTCGAACACGGTCATATCACCGATCAGATTAAAAGCCTGAAAGATGAATCCAATCTGCCGGTTACGTACACGGGCCTGCTCGGAAGAGTTAAGTGACGCAACGTCTTCGCCATCCAGGAAGTACTGTCCATCGGTAGAAGAATTAAGCAGGCCCATCACTGAAAGTAATGTCGACTTCCCACAACCAGAAGGGCCTGCAATTGACACGTATTCACCCTCGCTTATTTTTAGATGAATCTCATCCAGAGCCCAGGTCTCGATCTCATCAGTGAAAAAGATTTTCTGGATTCCTTCCAATTGGATTAATGATGTGTCTGTCATGACTGTCTCCTACAAACTCAAGATTCCTGATTTACTGTTTCAACCACAGATTGCTACTCGTATCTCAATGCATCTCCAGGTTCCATTGAGATGGCTCTGCGGGTTGGAAAATAGGTGGCAAGGGCAATGAACACTGCTAGCCCGAAACACACGGCGATATAAATTGGGGGAATTACTGTAAGCACTCCTTCGTCTCCATCGATGAGCGCAACCAAAGCCAAAATGGCCGGCCCACCACCGATCACACTACCTATACCTAAATAGGTCGCTGTCTTTTTTAGAAACAAACGAATCACTTTCCAGTTACTGGAACCCATGGCGCGGCGCACGCCAATCTCTCTGACTCGTTGCAGTATCGAGCGTGATACCACACCGTAAATTCCTGTGATGGCCATGATCAATGCCGCCAGTGAGATCGTGGCGAAAATGTTTCTCAATAGAAGCAGGTTTGCTTCCAATGAATCCAAATGCTCTGTCATGGTGAAAGTTCGATACAGCGGTATGCCCCGGTCCACATTGGCAGCGGCCTGCTTTAACTGAGTAGAAATATTTGTTGGAGCACCGCTGGTTCTGGTCAGGAGATGCAGTTGGTTTATTGCACTCTGGGCCAGGGGTAAATAGACAATTGGCCGAGGACGATTAGCGGACATGGCTGGGGCAACACGGGAAGTAACACCGACTACCGTTACCCACGTTGCGGTATTATCCGGATCGATTTGAATACGTTTGCCGAGAACTGTCTCGCCTGGCCATAGGCTTTCAGCGAGCCCCGCATCAATCAACGCAACGGGTAATGAAGAACTGTCATCGTTACTATCAAAGTTTCTGCCAGCGATAAGATCAATATCCAGGGTACGTAAATAGTTTGTGCTTATAGCTACCACCGGCACTTGTTGGAACTGATCGTTGAGGCTGCTCATCTCTTCAGTCCGATAGTCAGTCTCGCCAGATGTTGTTCCTGGTAAGTGATTACTGAAAGCCAAAGCGTCTATTGTTGACAGACTTTCTACTTCCGTTTGCAACTCGTTCATGTAGAGCAGTTTGTCGTTGTGTGTGTAGCTACTGACAGGGAAGTCTAAAGTTGCCGTGATGATTTCTTCTGTTTCGAAGCCATAGTCCATGGTTCGAGTGAGAGCTACCCCGTATATACCGCCTGCACATACGATGAGGGCGAAACAGGTGCAGATAATCTGCAAGCTGACAAGGATGGTTGTAGATTTGGCGCTACCTGAGGATAGAGCGCCGCTGGAAGATCCCGACAACACCTCGGAAGGGTCTTTTCTGGCGACCTTCAATGCGGGTATCAGGCCGGATAGTAACCAGATTGCCACAATGAGAAATAGGAGAAACACGAAATCAATGAGTAACGCTCCGGAAGCAAATTCAACAGGCACGGATCCTAAAGCGCCGCTGTTGTATATCTGCTCACCCATCTGCGCCAGGCCAAAAGACGCCAGATAACTAAGCCCTGCACCGACTATTGAACCAATTAAGCAGACTGCGAAAGATTCAAGCAGTGACTGCCGGAGTAATCTGTATTTGGAGCTGCCAAGCGCATTGCGTAGAGCAAACTCCTGCCCCCGTTCCAACATTCTGGCGGTAAACAGATTGCCTATGCTGATACAGCCCAGAGCAGTCATAGTAATGACCACAAAGCCAAGAATGGCGTTTACTCCGGGGCTAACATTGAATCGAAAAACCTCATTTAGCGGTGTGAGCCAGGCTTCGTAGTTTTCGCTGTAGTACTCCGGATACTGGCTCTTCAGTGAACTAACCAGGCTGGCGATTGCCACGTTGACATCAGCTATTGATGTATTAGGGCTCAGTTTTCCAATCGTTCCAACTTGCAGGTTGGTATCGCCTGGTTGCGTGACTGCCGATAAAGACAAAGGTGTGTAAACGTCGAATGCGGCTACCAGATGGTCGTTTTGCCCCAGGACACCGACTATCGAGTGGGCCTGGCCGTCAATGACAATCTGCTGATCCAGGATTTGCTC
>JAKSCP010000249.1 GCA_022360535.1 Pseudomonadales bacterium
CAGGACTGGTGGTATGACGGTCGCCGGGATCCGCAGGCCTCAACCATCGCAGCGCTCGATTATCTGCAGTCGCTGCATAAACAGTTTGATGGTGATTGGTTACTGGCCCTGGCTGCCTACAACACAGGCGGCGCCAATCTCAGTCGTGCGCTGCGTCGGGTAGAGCCGGAGCGACGAGAGTTCTGGAACCTGCCATTGGCTCTGGAAACCCGCTCTCATGTCCCAAAGATTTTGGCGCTGTCCCGGCTAATTCAGAACCCTGAGGATTATGCTGTCACACTCAGTGACATCCCTAATGAAGATCCTCTTATCCGGGTGGAGATAGGATCGCAGATAGACCTGGCACGCGTAGCTGATCTGGTTGAACTGGACACGGCAACACTGCAACGCCTGAATCCAGGTTATCTGCAGTGGGCCACCCATCCGGAATCTCCGCAGAGCCTGGCCATTCCTGTAGAAAAGGCGGAAGCCCTGCGCACGGGTTTAGCCACTCTTGACCGCAGTGAATTCGTAACCTGGGAGCACTATCGTATCCGTCGCGGTGACACCCTGGGTGGCATTGCCCGTCGCCTGAATACAACCGTTGATGTGCTACAGGTGGTAAACAAATTACGTGGCACCACAATCATCGCTGGTCGTTCTTTGCTGATTCCCCGTGGTACTGCCGCAGTGAACTATACCGAACTGACCCCACCGACCCTGCCAGATTCAGTAAGACCTACCGCTGTGCCACCCAGCTACACCGTGCGCAGAGGTGATAATTTATGGATCATCGCTCGAAGATTTGATCTCCGTTCACAAGAGATTGCCGATCACAATGGCCTGCAATTGGACGCCTTACTGCAACCTGGCCAGACCCTCGACCTTGGTTATGCACAAGCTCTGACAGTTGCCGCTGGTAGTGGTCAGGCAGACAGCGGCAGGACTTATCGGGTACGGCGCGGCGATTCCATGGCATCGATTGCCCGCAGTTTTAGCACCGAACTCAGCGACTTGTTGAGATGGAATGGCTTATCCAGAAATGATCTAATCTTTCCAGGACAACAAATAGTTATCTCTGCACCCTGATATCGAATATGACTGACACAACAATAACAAAAGCAAATAACGACGAGTTCTTCGGCCATCCTGCTGGGCTTTCAACTCTCTTCTTCACAGAGATGTGGGAGCGTATGAGCTACTACGGCATGCGTGCCCTCCTCGTCTTGTTCATGACCCTGAGCATTCAGGAAGGCGGCCTCGGGATAACCGTTGCGTCTGCAACCGCCATCTATGGCCTCTACACCGGGGCTGTCTATTTTATGGGGCTACCGGGTGGTTGGATCGCGGATCGGCTGCTGGGAGGACAGCAAGCGGTATGGTATGGCGGCATCGTCATTATGTGCGGCCATATTCTGCTGGCAATTCCAAGCGACAGCACCTTTTTCATTGGCTTGATCTTCGTTGTCACCGGTACCGGCCTGTTGAAGCCCAACATCGGAGCTTTGGTTGGACAATTGTACGCCCCCGAAGACCAGCGGCGCGATGCCGGCTACACGCTGTATTACATGGGCATCAATCTTGGTTCCTTTATCGGTTATATCGTATGCGGTTGGCTACAGGTTAACGTTGGATATCACTGGGCGTTTGGTGCTGCCGCACTGGGCATGGGAGCAGGTCTAATTCAATTTCGGCTCAATTTGTACAAACTACAGGGGGAAGGGGCAGCACCCACGCAACCTTTGTCCCCAGCAGGTCGCCGCAACAGCCAGCTCGCCATTGTCGCGTTCGCAGCGATCATGGGTCTGCTCACACTGTTGATGCTAAGCGGAACCCTCACTATCGATCCAGTTACTCTGGCTCAGTACGTTGCGCTGACAATTACTGCAGTGTTTCTCGCCTACTACGCCGGCGTTTATACTTTTGCCGATCTTACGGCTGACGAAAAACGATCCCTTGGGGCATTGTTTTTGGTATGTGTTGCTTCTACTTTTTTCTGGGCTGGTTTCGAGCAGGCCGGCTCTTCCCTAAACTTGTTTGGCCGCGACTACACCGATCGCATCATCGGTAGTTTCGAAATCCCGCCGGCCTGGTTTCAGTCGGCAAACTCCGTTTTTATCGTCATACTGTCACCGTTTTTCGCCGCCCTATGGATCAATCTAGCGAAACGCATGATCAATCCATCCTACGGCATTAAATGTGCAGTAGGCCTGGTCATAATGGCAAGCGGGTTCATTGTCATGTTCTTTGCTGCTCAAGTTGCCGCGTCAGGGCTGGCTGCCGCTCCCTATTGGTTAATCGCCACTTACTTTCTACATACGGTTGGCGAACTCTGCCTGAGTCCAGTTGCGCTGAGTGCCGTCAGCAAACTTTCACCGCGACGCTTTGCAGGTCAGATGATGGGGGTTTTCACCCTTACTTATTCGATTGGAAACGTTGTAGCCGGACTTGTTGCCGGGAATTTCGATCCCGAAAACATACAACAGATGCCAAATCTCTATTTACAGATAAGTCTATTCACCATCGCCATTGGCATCGTCATTGCACTAATTGCAATGAAGACTCGCAATTGGGAATCTCTCATTAGACAGGATACACCGGCCGCTACAGCCGCTGCCTAGTCTTTGCTCGAACTAGTTATCGTCACGTACATGTACAAGGAATAAACGTTATGGGTTTTCTTGCCGGAAAAAGAATTCTAATTCTTGGCGTTGCCAGCAAGCTTTCAATTGCATCAGGTATCGCGGCAGCCATGCATCGTGAGGGCGCCGAACTTGCTTTCACTTATCAAAATGAAAAGCTGAAAGATAGGGTAATCAAATTTGCCGAGGGCTGGGGATCTGAACTTGTCTATCCCTGTGACGTCACGGAAGATCAGCAAATCTCCGACCTGTTTTCCGGCCTGTCTGAGTCATGGGACGGCATCGATGGCATTGTACATTGCCTGGCCTATGCACCTGCTCATGAACTGCATGGAAACTATGTTGATATAACCACTCGTGAGGGCTTTCTTACCGCCCATGAAATCAGCTCCTATAGCTTTGTTGCCCTGGCGCAAGCTGGCAAGGAACTGATGGCAGGAAGAAACGGTTCGCTATTGACCCTCAGCTACCTGGGCGCAATGCGCAGCTTACCCAACTACAATGTGATGGGCCTGGCTAAAGCCAGCCTGGAAGCCAACGTACGTTACATGGCTGCCAGCCTGGGGCCAGATGGAACGAGAGTAAATGCCATATCGGCCGGACCAATCAAGACCCTGGCTGCCGCAGGCATCAAGAGTTTCCGAAAAATGCTGGAATATAATGCCGGCCAGACTCCACTACGTAGAAACGTCACCATAGAAGAAGTAGGAAACGCCGCAGCATTCCTGTGCTCAGATCTGGCTTCAGGTATCTCGGGAGAGATTCTTTATGTCGATGGCGGCTTTAATACCACCGCCATGGGATCGCTGGAACAGGCTTAGACGACTAGAACGTGGGTTCGTCCAATAATGGTGCGTTGATATCCGAATTTTCGCGGAGGTTCACAATATAAGACGTGAAATCGCTGCCACCGAGATCGCTTTTTAGTGAACTCACCATGCTCTCTCTGTCAGCTTCCTCGATGGCATCCAATTGTCCTGGATTGACGCTCTGAAGCTCGATCAACACGAATGTGTCATTGTTCAAGGTGAG
>JAKSCP010000455.1 GCA_022360535.1 Pseudomonadales bacterium
TATTCATTTCCGCTACAATAGGCAAACTGAATCAGCAGCTTAAAACCTCATGAGCCTCGAACAAATTAGCCTAATCAAACCGGATGATTGGCACCTGCATTTACGTGACGGCGAGGCTCTTAAAACTACCGTTCCCCACACGGCAAGAACTTTCTCCCGCGCTATCGTCATGCCCAATTTGCTGCCACCGGTCACAACCGTTGCGGCGGCCATGGATTATCGGGAAAGGATACTGGCGGCTGTGCCGGGTGGGATTAGCTTCCGACCTTTGATGACTCTCTATCTGACAGATAACTTAGCCACCGACGAAATTGATCGCCTTGCTGAGTCATCTGAAGTCGTGGCGGTAAAGTACTATCCAGCAGGGGCCACAACAAATTCAGAAAATGGTGTGACTGACATCAAGCACGTCATGCCAACCCTGGAACGAATGGCTGAGCTGAACGTTCCTTTGTTGATCCACGGTGAAGTGACAGATCCGGAAATAGATATCTTCGATCGAGAAAAACACTTTATCGAGCAAGTTCTTGCCCCGCTGCGATCCCATTTGCCGGAGTTAAAGACTGTACTGGAGCATATAACCACTAAAGACTCAGTGCAGTATGTAAGTAGCGAAAACGAGAACATTGCTGCTACTCTTACTGTTCATCATCTGTTGCACAATAGAAACGATTTGTTGGCGGGTGGGGTCAGGCCTCACTTTTATTGTCTGCCAATCCTAAAACGCAGCTCCCACCAAGAAGCCTTGATCGCAGCTGCCATTAGTGGCAATGAGAAGTTTTTCCTGGGCACCGACTCAGCACCTCATGCCCGCTCGCTCAAAGAAACAGCCTGTGGCTGTGCTGGCATCTATACCGCACCTGCCGCCCTGGAGCTCTATGCAGAAGTTTTCGAACAACACGGAGCACTCGATAAACTGGAAAATTTTGCCAGTGTTTTTGGCCCCCGGTTTTATGGCCTGGAAACGAATTCCGAGACCATCAGCCTAACGCGGCAATCCTGGGAAATGCCGGACCAATACCAATTGGCAGATGATGTGGTGATTCCACTACGAGCTGGCGAAGCCGTTTCCTGGCAACTTGACCAATCCACATGACCGATTTGAACGCCGAAGCACTAAACGCCAGTTTGATGGCCGATCGATTCCGCACCTACCTGCCAGTGGTGGTGGATGTTGAGACCGGCGGCTTTAATGCCAGCACTGACGCCATCCTGGAGGTGGCTGCAGTAGTGCTCGCAATGAATAGCGATGGCATGTTGGAGATTGAACAGTCTTTCTTTCACCGCATCGTCCCCTTCGAAGGGTCGAATATCGAAGAATCGGCCTTGAAATTCACTGGCATCGATCCTTTCCACCCGCTCCGCATAGCCAAGAGTGAAAAAGAAGTCTTCCAGGCCATGTTCAAAGTGATTAGGGAATCAATGAAACAACAGACCTGCAAGCGCGCAATTCTGGTAGGTCACAATGCACACTTTGATCACGGTTTCATTCGAGCTGCCAGCGAACGCCATAACCTTAAACGCAATCCCTTTCATCCGTTTTCCAGTTTCGACACCGCCAGTTTAAGTGGACTCGCCTACGGTCAAACCGTCCTCTCCCGTGCCTGCGCTGCCGCCAACATCGAGTTCGACGAAAACGAAGCCCACTCCGCCCGCTACGACGCCGAAAAAACCGCCGAACTCTTCTGCGGCATCGTCAACAAATGGAAAGAGCTGGGCGGTTGGGTGAGCTGAGCGCTTATAAAGCGACAGCTTTATGCGAAGCGAACGACTGCACAGGATGTGCAGGCTGGGGCTAAGTAAAAACCCAGATGTCGCGCCAGGGATGGCTAGCATAAATTTCCTTACGACTCTTATGAGCGTGCGGTGCAAAGCACTGCGTTTAGCGAACGACTGCCCAGGGATGGGCAGGCTGGGGTCAAAGAAAAACTCAGGTGTCGCGCCAGGGGTGAGAACGCGCGCTTTCGAAGCGTAAGCTTCGAGCGCGCTCGAACGACTCGCCAAGGATGGCGAGGCTGGGGCCAAAAAAGAACGCGGATGCCGCGGCAGGGATGCCTACTCAGATTTGTCTTACATCCGAAGCGAAAGCGAACGAAGCGTGATCCCCAGCAAATAAACGAGATTTGCCCTTACTCAGAAGCCTCCGCTTCCTTCTCCTCACTCCCCGCCCCATCAATCAACGGCTGCAGCTCACCCTTCTCATACATCTCGGTGATAATGTCGCAGCCACCAACCAATTCACCGTCAATAAACAGTTGGGGGAAAGTAGGCCAGTTAGAGACCTGAGGTAGAGTGGCCCTGATCTCCGGGTTGCTCAGAATATCAACGTAGGCGAAACGCTTGCCGCAGGCCATCAATACCTGGGTTGCTTGAGCTGAGAATCCACACATCGGTTGTTCCGGGTTACCCTTCATGTACAACAAAATGCTGTTGCTATCGATCTGCTCTTGGATGGTCTCTTCTGTGCTCATAAAAACGCCTCATACAACTGAGAAAACTAACCGGGATATGATGAGATGCATGTTGTGCAGCTCTTGGTGTGGGGCGAGAAGTTTACAACAGGCCATCGGACTCCGCCAGTAGCACTAACTTTTCTAAGCCTTAATTCTTGTAGGGTTATTCAAAAACTAAAGCGGCCTTATTGCCTGTTTGGATCGCCCCATCCACCTCCGCCGGGTGTACGCACCAGCAATCGATCACCTGCCTTCACCGCAAGGGAACACTTGCTGGGTAGCAGCTCTCCGTTCAGCAAATTTTCTCCAGCAGCGCCTTGTTCACCACCCTGCAAACCCCAGGGCGAAAAATCGCGGCGTTCAGTTAGCACGCTCAACTGCGCTGGCTCCAAAAATTCGTATTCTCTCACCACCCCATTACCCCCGCGATGAGTACCAGCACCCCCGCTTCCCTGACGAACAGCATACTGACGTACCCTTAGTGGGTAGTGCATCTCCAAACTTTCCACCGGGGTGTTGAGTGTATTGGTCATGTGGCTATGGACGCAGTCAAGACCGGCATACTGGGGGCCGCCGCCCAGGCCGCCAGCCAAAGTCTCATAGTAGTCCCAGCGCGTTTGCGTTTCGTTATCGATTCGACCCATGGCGATATTATTCATCGTGCCTTGACTGGCAGCGGGAATACGATCTGGCACAGCCTGCGCTAAGGCACCAAACACCAGGTCTACCAACCTGGTAGAGGTCTCAACGTTTCCCGCAGCCACTGCAGCAGGACGTCGGGCATTCACTATCGAGCCGGCTTCTGTTTTTATATGTATGCGGCGAAACAAGCCCTCACAAGAAGGAGACTCTTCCGGCATTAGACATCGAAAACAGTAGAACACCGCTGCTGCCACCACCGCTTCAGGGCAATTAAGGTTACCTGGCACCATTGCAGAGCTTCCAGCGAAATCAAGGGTCGCTTCACGGGCGCTGATGCGCAAACTGACTTTGACAGGTATCGCCTCGCTACCGAAGCCGTCATCGTCAAGAAAATCCTGAAACAAGTAGTCACCCGGATTCAGTTTTGCCAAAGTGTTAGCAGTAATACGATCTGCATAGTCATTCAATTCCGACATGCCTTGCTGATACTGAGTAATACCTGCCTTGGTAATCAGTTCCTGCAAACGTTGCACACCAATCTGGTTGGCGCCGGCCTGGGCCGCGAAATCTCCGCTTAATTCCGTTCCCTGCAATCCAAGTAACTGCATGCAAGAAGCCTGCAATTTGCCCCGCTTGAAGAGGAAAGTAGGTGGAATAATGACACCTTCCTCTGCTAGAGACTGCGACACTGGCATCGACCCCGGCGTATCACAACCGATGTTGGCGTGATGTGCCCGATTGGCGACAAAACCAAGTAAGCTCGGTTCAGTGGTGTCGAACACCGGTGCTATAACAGTAACGTCAGGTAAATGAGTCCCTCCCAGATAGGGATCGTTCACCACTAGCATGTCGCCGGGATGCCATTCTTCATTCTCTACCAGCCCGGTCATGGCGAATGCCATGCTGCCTAAATGGACAGGGATATGGGCGGCCTGCCCAAATAATTCACCCTCGGGGCCAAACAGTGCACAGGAAAAATCCAGACGATCTTTGATGTTTGGAGAGAACGCAGTGCGCTTTAACACCAGACCCATCTCATCACAGATGGCGGAGACGCGGCTGGCGAACAATTTCAGTTCGATTGGATTCATAGCGACTCGGACTGTAGCCGAGACCATGGAATATGACAATTGCCGGGTGCGGGAGAAGCCGTTAAAATGCCGCGTTTTCAATGGGTAGCGCGAGCTACCCTTTTTGGTTTTTGGCGTTCAAATTTACCGAAGAGGAAACCTGCGAGGTGGATACCATGCAGCAAAAACATTTTCTTAGCTTGAAAGACCTTCCAGCCGCAGACGTGATGGCTATCGTGCGCCGCGCTATAGAGCTCAAACAAAAACCAGACCTGGCTAACAGCCAGGCGCGCAAGACCCTGGGCATGATTTTTGAGAAGGCCTCCACCAGAACCCGTGTTGCCTTCGAAGTGGCGATGACACAATTGGATGGCAGTTCTCTATTTTTAACTACTGACGCCTCACAGCTAGGCCGTGGCGAACCCATCGCGGATAGCGCCAGAGTGATATCCAGCATGGTGGATTGCGTTGCCATCCGCACCTTTGCTCATAGCACCCTGGAGGAGTTTGCGCGTTACTCCGGTGTGCCTGTCATTAACGCACTAAGCGATGATTTTCACCCTTGCCAGCTGCTGGCCGATGTTCAAACCTTTCTTGAACACCGCGGAGAAATAAAGGGTGCCAAGGTGGCCTGGATCGGTGATGGCAACAACATGTGCCATTCTTATATCAACGCCTCAGCCGTATTCGACTTCCAACTCAGTATCGCCTGCCCTGACAATTTCCAACCAAACTCGCAACTGGTATCCGCACACGAGGACCGGGTTACGGTTGGTCGCGATCCCGTAGCGGCAGCAAAGGATGCGGACCTGGTGGTCACCGA
>JAKSCP010000317.1 GCA_022360535.1 Pseudomonadales bacterium
ACGTGAGTATGCTGATATACTTCTAAGGTCTGCTACTGAGAATACTCGAAAGACTTTGGCCTGCTACAACCACCCAAATGCTGCTACCGTCGCAACTTGCGGACGCTGCCAGAAAGAGCTGTGCGGCATGTGTACGGTATTCCTCGACAAAGGCGAGTTTTGTGAACCTTGCTCTCAGATAGTTGAGAGTGAGGACTTCGTTACCGCCCAATCTGAGACGCTCAACAAACCCGCACCCGAGGCACTTCATGCCGAGCCCGACTTGCCGCCAACAGATATTCAGAGGCGCAGAGAGCAAGACAAGGTTTACATCTGGGGTGGTGTGGTCGGCGCCTCTTTAATGATTGCAGTAGGCATGGGCATCTATGCGTTCCCCAATTTGTTTACCGATTCTGCTGTGATGGCTGCGCGTGCCGAAGAACAGCGTTTGGAAGACTGTCGCCTGGTATTCGAAGAGATTACTTATGTGTTGAGAGCTGGCGGTGTGCCTGATGACTCTATGGCTTGCGAGGGCGCTCCCTCACCAAATCTCATTCGACGTACTGGCGATGTCGTACGAGTAGACCATCCCAACCCCGCTGCCTATGGTCTCAGTGAAATCTATGTTACTAATGAGTCCCATCAGGTATTTTTAGTAGGCAGGGAATCAAGTTGAGAACGAGCATGAAACAGCAGGGCTTTACGCTGATCGAACTGATGATCGTGGTTGCTATTATCGGCATCCTGGCGAGCGTCGCATTGCCTGCCTATAACATGTATAGCAACCGGGCCCGTTTCGCAGAAGCGGTGCTGGCTGTTTCTCCCTATCGAACCTTCATCGTTGTCGGTGCCGAGTCTAATCGATTTACCACAGTAGATGACATGGATGAGGAAACCAATGGCATTCCCGCTGGTATACAGCGAACAGCAACCACCCACGGCGTTCATGTCTTTGATGGCGAGATTCGTGTCACCTGGGCAGACGATGGCAGTGCACTAGCCGGAACTAACTATACTCTGACCGCACAGAACGTCACACCACCAATCCAATGGGAAGAGAGTGGTAATTGCCTGAATCGCGGCTTCTGCTAATCCGGCAACGCGTAAGCGAAGATATATCCGCCTTCCACTTCTGGCTCATCAACAGAGTCGTCTACCTGAGATTCCAGGCTTAAGATGCCGCCGCCGTCTGGCACCGTCACCAGAACGTATTGCTTGCCAGTCTCGGGACTCACATAACTCATTGGAGTCGCCGTTGACGCAGCAGGCAACTGTGCATTCCATACTTCTTCACCGTTAAACACATCGATTGCGCGTACTTGGCTGTCGGTGACCCCTGCATTAAAGATCAACCCTCCACCAGTGACAATTGAACCAGCCGAGTAAAACATGCCCATTGGTAGAGGCAGTCGAGACGGAATGCCTAGTGGCCCCATATCAGTGGTTGTGCCCAACGGTCTGCGCCACAGTATTTCCTGGTTCGCCAAATCCACTACGGCTAATTCGCCATAGGGGGGTCGCAGGCAGGGTGCGAATACCGGCGATAAGAAGAAGAAAGAAAACACGGCATAAGGCGTACCCGTTTGGGTTCCACCGATGCCATAAGTCGTGCTCTCCGTAATATCAGTTCGGGGAATCAGGCGTACCACGGAAGGGTTGTGCAGAGAATTAACCACCATCAGATGGTTGCGCTCATCAACCGCAACACTTCCCCAGTTCATGCCACCGGCGACACCGGGGTAGTAAAGAGTGCCGTAACCGGTTGTTGGAGGAGTCAGGGGTCCCTCATAACGCATACGAGCGAATTGAATTCTGCAGGAAGCCTGATCAAAGGGAGTGATTCCCCACATATCCGCTTCACGTAACATCTCATGATCGAATCGTGGCATACCAACCGAGAAGGGTTGGGTTGGAACCGTGGATTCCTCTGGAATATCGGTTTGTGGTACCGGCAGTTCAGCGACTTCAGTGAGTGGCTCGCCGGTTTCTCTGTCAAGCACGAAAATCTGCGCACGCTTGGTGGGAACGATGACCGCTTTTCTTATCTCGCCATTGATGGGGATATCAGCGAGTGTGGGTTGCGAGGGAACGTCATAATCCCAGATGTCGTGGTGAGTGGTCTGAAAATGCCAGCGGGGTCGACCGGTTGCGGAATCCAGGGCAACTACAGAACTGGCATAACGTTCCATGGCCTCACTGCGATGGCCCCCGAAATAATCCGGTGTGGCGTTACCCGTGGGCACATACACCAAACCCAGTTCCTCGTCGGTGCTGGTCAAACTCCAGACATTAGGCGTGCCCCGGGTATAGGACTCGCCTTCAGGAGGTAAGCCGAGCCGTTCCTGTCGACCCATATCCCAGGCCCAAACTAAATCACCTGTTATCGGATTGAATCCACGGACCACGCCAGACGGTTCTTCGGTTTCCTGGTTATCCATCACCCAACCACCGAGTACCAACACACCATTGGAAATGGTTGGTGGTGAAGTGACAAAGTAGTAGCCAGGTTTCACTTCGCCCATACCTGTCAGCAAACTGATTTCGCCGTTTTCCCCAAAATCTGCACAGGGCTGACCGTTGGCTTTGTTAACCGCGATAAGACGCGCATCGGTGGTGGCAGTCAGGATGCGTTCGGGGCATTCCAGGCTGGGTCGCTGCGGCGGTGAGCGATAATAAGTAACGCCTCGGCAGGTATCCCAGAAGCCGATGCGCGCCGATTGCAGCTCAGGATCGAAACGCCAGCGCTCTTCACCGGTGTCGGGATCCAGTGACAGAATGATGTTTCTGCCGGTGCAGAGATAGAGGCCATCGCCAACTTGAATGGGTGTCCCCTTAAATTCGCCGGGGACACGGGTGCGAGTCTGCCAGGCGATTTCCAACTGGTCCACGTTGTCTACATTGATTTGATCAGAGGGTGCGAAGCGCGTGCCGCGCTTGGTGGCGCCGTAGTGCATCCAATCGCCGCTGTCATTGAAGACTTGTCCGGTGCCTGCGGCACTGGGTGTGCCCACCTCATAACCACCGTTGGCAATGAACAGGGCAATGATAAAAACTGCAAAGCCGCCCAAAGTGGCCTGGGTTTCCCGTAGTTGAAACAGGGGAATGGGTTCTGACTGGTGCAAGCCACGCCGCACACGGGGTAAGACAAACCACAATCCAAGTACTGTGAACATGGCCACTCTGGGCATCAGTGCCCAGGCATCCAGACCCACCTCATAGAATGACCACAGATAGGTGAGGATCAGGAAGATTCCATAGAGCTGTGCCCCGCGCCTGTCACCACGAAACAGCAATACTGCGGTAACCAGCAGAGTGAGTCCCGCCAACAGATAATAGAGAGACCCACCGGCTCCAACGAGAGTGAGTCCCATACGGGCCAGGCCCAGACCTATAAGTCCGATGACTACAGAAAGAAATCTTGGTTTAGGAAAAGTGGATGCGTCTGACACGTTGAACTCCCCCGAATTCAGTATTGCAACGAGGCGACATCATCTCACAAAAGCAAAGGCTTCCCTAGTTGCAACCAGGGCCTGAGTTGCTGAGCGCCGTGTTGAGAGTTGTTGATTATTACTTACTGGAGATGCGCGTTAATTCAAAATAGATGCAGTGATGACGAAACCACCAGTCATCGCAAGCACCAGCAATGCGCCAGTGAGTTTGGGGGGTGCGGGAAGGGGAATATCGAAGTAACGGCAGGCAGCGCCAATGGCGAATGCCAATACAATGCCGAGTGCGGAATTCAACAGGGCCATCAATCCTGCTCCTGTCTATGCATCAGTTTATCCGTCAGCAGATAGCCACTGGTGAGAGACAATACAATGAACGCGCCCAACAGGGCTGTGGGCGCGGGCAAAGGGATTTCCAGCAGTCGGCAACCAACGCCGATCAGGAAGGCGAGGGAATACCCGAGTATCAACTTAATTTGCATAAGTTAGGTTTCGTCACATCTCGTTTCCGGAACTCCCTTCGAATAGTCAGCAACAGCGGCTTTATCTTAGCCAAGCTCTGCAAGGATATCGGCGAGGATATCAAATCCGGATCCCCAACCCTTATCCATATTCGCCATCGCTTCAGCAAAACAGGCGATCTCTGCGTCGCTGCATTCCAGGGGAACCTGTGAGAGACGTACCAGGGTATTCTCACCCGATTGTTCAAAAGTTACTGTCGTGAGAAGCAAGTGAGGCCAGTCCGGCATCATTGGATTAGGCATGTCGTTCCATTCAGCGTCGGTGCTGGAAAAATGATGCCAGATCATTTTTGATGGAGGACTGACTTCCTTGAATACCACTTTCTGGTAGTTAGAATTCTCGCCCCATTTCATTTCGTTCAACCAAACCCCTTCCGGTTCCAGATCGAACTTGTGAATGATGGTTTCGATGTTAGGGCCATACCAGCGGCTTAGCAGTTCGGGATCGGTCCAGGCTTTCCAAACCAATTCTCTGGGCGCGTTAAATTCTCTTTCTATTATGTATTCGGGTAAATCACTCATGCTTGCTCTCACTTCCCGTTGTTGTTTTTCATTTCAATTAACAATTGATCCAATTCGTCAAAACTCTTGGTCCAGAATGCTTCAAAAGCCCTGATCCATTCTGCCGCACTCACCAGCGGTTCCGCATTAAGATGAGCCAGTCGCTTCTGTTCATTGCGCGTGCGACTGATGAGTCTGGCATTCTCTAGAACCTTTAGATGTTTGGATACCGCTGGCTGACTGATCGCAAAGGGCTCTGCCAACTCCGTTACCGACGCGTCCCCCTGGGCCAGCCGTGCCAGGATCGCCCGTCGGGTAGGGTCGGCAAGCGCAGAGAAGACGTCGTCTAACTGCTGCGACGCCAAGTGGCCCGATTCGTCTAGCTTATAACCAGTTGGTTCCATAACCATATAGTTATATACAAGTGTTCCAAGGTCAAGCTTTTTCTGGACAGCTTTCAGAGCAAACAACTAAGCGGAGCAAGGATGGACTGTATTCGGCCCAGACCTTATGCTTCCGAACAGAATAACAAGGAGACCAGTATGCCTGTTTCCAAATCAGCCCTGAGCTTACTAGTCCTGCTGCCGTGCTTCGCGGCCGCCCAATCCCTCTTTGATAACTACACTGATGTCAGCGTAGGCGATCTTGCCGATCCTGATCCCAACGAATGGCTAATGTGGCGCCGCACTCCCAACAATTGGGCTTACAGTCCGCTGGATCAAATCAACAAAGACAATGTGGATTCCTTGCGCCTGGCATGGACCTGGACTATGGAGCCGGGTAAACAGGAAACCACCCCGCTGGTGCATGACGGCGTCATGTTCCTGCCTCAGGCCTGTGACTTCATGGAAGCGGTGGACGCCCGGGACGGCACACCGCTGTGGGAATATCGTCGTCCGCAGGTCGATCATGCTGCCTCACTGGCCTGTGCCAATCGCAATGCCACGCTCTACAAAGATCAAATCATTATCGCTACCCACGATGCCTATCTGGTTTCACTGAATGCGAAAACCGGCGAGGTCACCTGGGAAGTGCAAATGGGCAACTGGGAAATTGGCCAGCACTATTCCGGCGGTCCCCAGGTGTTGGATGGCAAGATCATCGTTGGTATGTCCGGTTGTTACTACATTAATACTGGCTGTTGGATAACTGCCCACGATCCGGATACGGGCGTTGAACTCTGGCGCCGCAACACGGTACCAAAAATTGGTGAACCGGGCGGGGAGACCTGGGGTGATGTCCCCAATGAGCAGCGCCGTGGCGGTTCTGCCTGGATGCCTGCCAGCTATGATCCAGAGTTAGATCTCATCTATATAGGCGTCGCAGTTCCCATTCCCTGGGGATCAATTCAACGAGACACTCGAGGCGGCGATGTTCTCTATACGAATTCCACTCTGGCATTGGAAGCCGATACCGGAGAGATAGCCTGGTACTTCCAGTACATCCCTGGCGGCAATTGGGATTTGGATCATCCCTTCGAACGCATCGTCGTTGAATCAGAAGTGACACCTGACCCCGATGCTGTGTCATGGATGAACCCGAACATAGCTTCCAGCGCAAGCCGTAAACTCATCACGGGCGTGCCAGGTAAAACGGGAATCGTGTGGACGCTTGATGCAGAAACGGGCGAGTTCCTCTGGGCCACGGAAACCAACTTTCAAAACGTAATTGTGGGCGTGGACATTCCGAACCACAAAGGCATCACTAACCCTGATCTGGATATCACTGAGATTCGGCAACGCAAGTTTGTGTGCCCATCCACCACTGGCGGCATCAACTGGAACTCAGTTGGCTATAGCCCCGATACCAATGCGCTGTATATTCCGAGCAACAACGTCTGCATGGAATATTACCTGAACCCGGTTAATCCGGTACTCGGTGGTTATCACAGTTCGGCGACATCGATTAAACAACCAACTCCCGATGAAGAAGCGCTCATCGGCATGTTCACTGCTATTGATGTGGCCACTGGCGCCAAGAAGTGGCAATACAATCAGCGGGCTGGTGTCACCGGGTCCGTGCTCACCACCGGTGGTGGACTGGTATTCGTATCCGATGATGCCCGTCGCTTTCGAGCCTTTGATGCCGACACTGGTGATGTGTTGTGGGAACAGATACTCAACTCATCCGCTGGTGGCTTTCCCATGACTTACAGTCTGGATGGTGTGCAGTATTTGGCGATCGCCGCCGGTGACGGCGTAAATTACCGCGTAATGACGCCGGAGATTCAGCAACGACGTGGCGGTAATATGTTGTACGTGTTTCGGTTGCCATAGGGCGCTGAGTCTTCAATCAAGCAAAGGGCGAGTAGTTGGCCGTAAAACCTGTTGTCGTCTCCTGCGCGGCGGCAGAAAACCGTTGGACCTTACCTTATCTTTCGCTGGGTATGGTGCTCGCTCACCTGCGACACTATGAGCAGGGTGCGCTGGCACGTACTTTCGACATCCCGGCGCTTAGTCTTGTGTATGGGGATGAATATCCTCTGGAAACTTTTCTGCAGACGTTGCCCAGCGATCGCTTCATTATATTGCTGTTGTCGTCCTATGTGTGGAACAACCAGCTGAATCTTGAAGTGGCCCGGCAGGCCAAATTGCAAAACCCACAGACGCTGGTGATACTCGGCGGTCCCGAGGTGCCCAAATATCCAGGTGAGACCGAAGCATTTCTGCAAGCTAATCACCAGATCGATATTGCCGTGTTGGGTGAAGGCGAGTTGAGTGCGGCCGAAGTGCTGAGTCAATTGCATGAGACCGCTGCTGGCTGGGTGCTTGATGAGCTTTCCAGTGTTGCTGGTATCGTCTTCCGGTGGGGAACTGAAATTCAAAGAACCCAAGAACGACAACGAGTTAAGACCTTGGAAAGTTTTCCATCACCCTATTTAACCGGAGAATATGGTGAATGGTTCCAGCACTTTCCCACAGCGATACTGGAAACCAATCGTGGCTGTCCATTTGGCTGCACCTACTGTGATTGGGGCTCAGCTACTCTCACCAAGATCAGCAAATTCACAGTGGAGCGGGTGACTGCCGAGATTGAATATCTCGCCAAACATCAGGCTGAAACCGTGTTTGTCGCCGACGCCAACTTCGGCATGCTGGAACAGGACATCCCCATTGCTGAAGCGTTGGTGGCTGCGAAGAAAAAACACGGCTACCCCAAACGTCTTTATACAAACTTTGCCAAGAATGGTGGTCCGCGATTGATGAGAGTCATCAAGATTCTTAACCAGGGCGGGCTATTGCCGGTAGGGATAGTTGCTTTGCAGACTACTGATCCGACAACTCTTAAGGTCATTAAAAGGGACAATATCAAGACTTCGTCTTACGTGAAGATGATGGAATTCTTCAATGCCGAAGGAATACCGATGGCATCGGATCTAATGATTGGATTGCCAGGACAAACTCTGGAGAGCTTCGCTACGGATCTGCAGTTCTGTTTTGATTGGAAAGTCATTGCCAACGGCAACTACACCTCTCTAATGCCCAACGCACCCATGGCTGAGGAAAATTATCGCAGTGTCCATGCAATCGAAGCAGACGCCAACGGCATGATTGCATCGACCAATAGTTTCAGTGCGCAGGACCTGCAACAGATGAAAACCTTGTGTCTGGTGTATCAGTTCTTCGTGGTATTAGGTGTTGCCAAATACTTTCTGCTGTACTTTCAGACCGAACATGGAATCCTGGCCGTGGCTTTGTTGCGCGAGTGGATCAGAAACGCTCAGGCGGAGCGGGGGAGCAATTCGTTCGCGGGCCAAATACTCACAAAGATTATTCGTGCCGAAAGTCGAGAGGGTGATTGGGCGCTGTTGAGCTGGGACGATGATGCGGAATTTTTATTTCAGGACATTGAGCAGTTTTATCGCGAGTTCATCGATTTCATTGCTACGCGCCATGCCCTATCTTTCCAGGTTGATGAGTTAGAGACACTCACCACGACCCAGCCCGCCGTAATGCCAAGATTGCATCGGGAGTACCCTTATCAGGTGGAATTACCCCATGATGTTGTCGGTTTTTTTCAGCAACATCAGCGAGTTGCCTCCCTGGAAAAGTTAGGCGATTCGCTCAAGCCCTTGCGCAGTTTCCCACCAGCGCCTCTGCACGTTAGTCCCAAAGTCAGACAAAGGGATTCGCTCGCCTTTGTTAAGATAGATGGCCATGGTGCAGGCTGGGAGTTGCCTTCGCCACTTCGCGGCTACTAATTGCATCTTCAGAATCCAATGCAAGCATTTACAGACAGCACTGCACTAATCGCAAAACCGTCACAGTTGAAGTATCGCTTTGAGGAAGACGGTTATGTGTTTCTGCGCGGCATTGTCGCCCCGGAAAAAATTGCGGAGCTAAGGACACAAGTCGTGAGTTGCTTGAGCAAAGCTGGCTGGCTCGACCGGCAAACTGACCCTCTCGACGCAATTCCGGCAATTGTTCCCTATGTAGAGGGGGATGAGGGTTACCTGGAAACCTATAACGAAGTGCAAAAACTTCAGACATTTCATGAACTCGCCCATGAACCAGCCATTCATTCGGTGATGACGGCATTGTTAGGGGGCAAGGTCTTTCCCCATCCTCTGGCTGTTGCCCGACTAATGTTTCCAGATAATGATGAATGGAGTACACCCCCGCACCAGGACTATCCGAACAATCAGGGTACTGAATCACTTTATGCATGTTGGATACCATTAGGGGACTGTCCGCAGCAAATGGGCAGTTTGAGCATTCTGCGTGGCTCCCACCGCTTTGGCGTGTTGCCATTGGACTACGCATTAGGAGCGGGGCATCGGCAAGCCGTGTTGCCACCCGAGTTTGATGCCCTGGAATGGGTAGGCGGGGATTTTCATAGCGGCGATATACTGATCTTTCATAGCCTCACTGTGCATCGCGCTCTACACAATCAATCCGGCCGCATGCGGCTGTCGGTGGACTACCGTTATCAGGCTGAGGGAGACAGACTCACCGAGCCCTGTCTTTTTCCTCATTTCAATCGCATCAGTTGGGAAGAGGTGTACCGCGACTGGTCAGACAAGTCACTGGCTTACTACTGGCGAGACAAGAGTTTCGAGGTGGTTCCCTGGAATCCGGATATGCACAACATCAGTCCACACAAGGAGATGGACGCGATCAAGGAAGGCTTACGCTATGATCGAAAACGAGAACGGCGAAGACAGGATTCCTAGCTTCCACGGTTGATAGTAATTGCAATAATCCGCAGTTAACATAGCTGAAAGATCTTTCGTGAGCGGGATTTAATCGATGAAAAAGAAGACTACCAGGAACGATTTTCTCGATAGCAACTCAGCGGGTGAGCCACAATCCAGTCGCCGTAGTTTTATGAAAAAGGCGGGTGCTCTTTCGGGCATCATGATCGTGCCCAGAGCGGTCCTGGGGGGTGAAAATTACATCGCGCCCAGTGATCGATTGAATATTGCGGGTGTCGGTGCCGGAGGCAAGGGCAGGTCAGATATCGAAAGTGTTGTCCACGAAAATATTTATGCTATCTGTGACATTGATGACAATCGTCTCGCTGACACATTGAAGCAAGAGTTTGCTGCCCCCTTCCGTGAGAAAGTAAAAACCTTCCGCGACTACCGTGAGATGCTGGAAACCCAACCGGAGATCGATGCGGTCCTGATCAGCACTCCAGACCATATGCATGCACCGATCGCCATGCACGCCATGCGCCTGGGTAAACACGTCTATGTGCAGAAGCCCCTTTGTCACACGGTCGCTGAGTGTCGTCTGCTCGCAAAAACTGCTGAAGAACATAATGTAGTTACCCAGATGGGTAATCAGGGCCATGCCGAAGAAGGTGCTCGGCTCATTAATGAATGGGTGGCCTCCGGAGAACTGGGCACCATCGAGGAAGTACACTGTTGGACCAATCGCCCGGTGTGGCCACAGGGCATTGCTCGCCCGGAAGGGGAAATGTTGATCCCTGATACCGTCGCATGGGATCTATGGTTAGGTGCAGCCGCCTATCGGCCTTATGTGGAACGGGCCTACCATCCGTTTAACTGGCGTGGCTGGTTGGATTTTGGTACCGGTGTGGTTGGGGATATGGGCGCCCATATCATCGACCATCCTTACTGGGCACTGGATCTGGATTTGCCTACTAAAATATCCGCCAGCTCTTCCCGATTTGGACGAGAAATGGAAACCTTCCCAATTGCGTCCAAGATTCATTTTGAATTCGCCGCCAGGAATGGTCGGCCACCAGTGAAGATGACCTGGTATGACGGAGGATTACTGCCGGAGCGCCCGGAGCAACTGGAAAACGGTCGGCAACTGGGCGACAACGACGGTGGTGTGTTGATCGTTGGTTCAAAGAACACCTTGATGCACGGAGTCTATGGGCGAGACCCGCAGCTCATTCCGGAAGCAACCCATCTGGCAACAACTGCACCAGCCAGGACTCTGCCGCGGTCACCAGGTATCTATCAGGAATGGATCGATGCCATTAAAGACCGTAGCAAGAAGACCACATCGGGATTCGATTACTCTGGCCGCCTTACTGAAACCATGCTGCTTGGTAACATCGCGACCATTCGTGCCAAGGAACACAAGGTACTGGAGTACGATGGCAAGGCCATGCGTTTCACCAACGATGACGGAGCCAATGCCTATCTCGATAAAGCCTACCGACAAGGATTCGGTATTGCCTGATTTAGCAGTAACACACTAATGGCGCAGTCTCTCCAACAAGAAGAATACGATGTCATTGTCGTAGGCTCAGGTGCCGGTGGCGGCATGGCGACCAATCGCCTGGCCAATGCCGGACTCAAAGTGGCGCTGGTGGAGGCGGGCGCATTCTACGATCCTGCTGACGAAGAACAGCGCACACAATTACGTTATCCCTGGGAATCCCCACGCCGTGGTGCCAGCACCCGACGCCGACCTTTCGGTGACTACAATTCCTGCATCGGTGGCTGGGACCTGGACGGTGAGCCTTACACTCAGGGAGATAATACGGATTTCCGCTGGTGGCGTGCGCGCATGCTGGGAGGTCGGACCAATCATTGGGGAAGAATTTCACTACGCTTTGGTCCTCTGGACTTCAAGCGCTACGATTCCGATGGCTTGGGCGATAACTGGCCCATTGGCTACGAAGACATCAAACCCTATTACGATAAGCTCGATAAGTTTGTTGGTGTCTACGGCTCCAATGAAGGGCTGTACAACGATCCCGATGGCTATTTCTTACCTGCTCCCAAACCTCGATTGCACGAGCTCTACTATATAAAGGGTGCTCGTTCTCTGGGTGTGCCCGTCTATCCTATGCGCAAGTCGGTATTGACCAAGCGTATTAATGATACTCGTGGCGTCTGTTTTTATTGCCGCCAATGCAGTCGAGCCTGTGGTGTTCATGCCGATTTCTCATCTAGCACGGTGTTGGTGTATCCAGCCTTGGAAGGGGGTCAGGTAGACCTCTATACCAACCACATGGTACGCGAGGTAGTTACAGGAGCTGATGGTCGCGCTACTGGTGTTGCTTACATCAATACCGAGGATGGCAGTCAGGGCGAGTTGCGCGGGCGCACTGTGGTGCTGGCCGCTTCTGCCTGTAGTACCGCACGCATCCTGCTCAACAGTAAGAGCTCCCAGCACACCGATGGACTGGGCAACTCAAGTGGTCACGTGGGCCATTATCTGCACGATTCCACCGGAGCCAGTCGCGCCGCTTTTCTGCCAGATTTGATGGATCGCGAAATCTACAACGAAGATGGCACCACAGGAGGTCATGTTTATACGCCGTGGTGGTTGGAAGGAGAGAATCTCGATTTCACTCGCGGTTACCATCTCGAAATTGGCGGTGGCATGGGCATGCCATCTTACGGATTTGGCTTTGCGGTAAACCAATACAACCAATACCTGGGTGAACGGGTAGGCGGCTATGGCAATGGGCTCCGCGATGACATCAGGCGCTTCTATGGATCCCGCCTGAGTATCGCCTGCCGTGGCGAAAGCGTTCCCCAGTTTTCCAATTATTGCGAGTTGGATCCGTCTGTCGTAGATAAATGGGGCATCCCGGTACTGCGTTTTAACTATCAATGGACTGAACACGAAATTAATCAGGCGCGACACATGCAGGACACCATGGAAGAGTTGCTTACGGCGGCGGGCGGTATACTGCTAGGATCCAAACCTGGTGCGGATCGAGACTACGGTCTGACCAAGCCCGGTGAGATTATTCACGAAGTAGGTACGACGCGAATGGGAGACAATCCCAATGCTTCGGTGACCAACTCATTCGGACAGTTACATGATGCCAGCAATGTGTTTGTCGCCGACGCCGGTACTTTCGTCTCACAAGCCGACAAGAATCCCACCTGGACCATCATGGCCTTGTCATGGCGAACCAGCGATTACATTATTGAACAGATGAACCAGCGCAATCTTTAAATGACTGACTAAACAATGGACAGACGAGAGACTCTAAAATCGTTACTGTTGGGCTCCCTAGGCGCAGGAGTCATCGCTTCCACTGGTTGTGCGACTAACCCCAGTTCTAATCGGGCAATCACCTGGACCAGTTTGCCTGAGAGTTATTCCTATGGGCGTACTGAGATTGAAAAAGAGTATGACGAAGCGCTGTTTGCCGAAACCTACTTCAGCGAACATGAGTTGCTCACCATTGCTGTATTGTGTGACATCATCTTGCCCTCTGATCATCCCAACGGGGGTGCTTTAGACGCTGGCCTGCCGGAGTTTGTAGAGTTCATGGTTAAAGATCGAGAGCGTTACAAGTTGCCAGTGCGAGGCGGAATCGCCTGGCTCGATACTTATGCCATTGATGAGTTCGGTGCAGACTTTATCAACATTTCTGAGCAGCAACGTTTACAGATCTGTGATCGAATCGCTTATCAGGATGTGGACGATCCGGAATTACAACCCGGAATTCGCTTCTTTAGTTTCATGCGGGATCTGACTCTGACAGGCTATTACACGACAGAGCTTGGTTTTCGTGACCTGGGATACCAGGGCAACACGCCCAACGTATGGGATGGGGTACCACAGCATATCTTGGATAAGCACGGTATGGCTTACGAAGAAGAATGGCTGGAAAAATGTGTCGATCAATCTCGCCGGGACATCACGGCAGAATGGGACGACGACATGAATCTGATTAGCTGAGAATTGTTATGAAAAAACTCATCTTGTTAACCATTAGCGCATTTACGATCGTTGTGGCAGCACAGACCGTGGATCGCAGAGCGTTTGATCCAGTGCCGGACAAAGTGGTCGGCGCAATCAATGGCTCCGCGCCTTCTGACGCCATCGTGCTGTTTGACGGTAGCAACATGGACGCCTGGATTACCGCTGAAACAGAGGAAGCAGCCCGTTGGGAAATTGATGGCGACGCCATGACAGTGCGTCGGGGCATGAGCACTATCAAAACCAAACAGGCATTCGGTGATATTCAATTACATCTGGAATTCCGGCCTACCGCCGTCATCGAAGGAGAAGGGCAGAGCCGAGGTAACAGTGGCGTATTCCTGCATTCACTATTCGAAGTGCAGATCCTCGACAGTTGGGAAAACCCCACCTACGTAAACGGCCAGGCTGGTTCTGTGTATTTGCAGTATCCGCCACTGGTAAATGCTGCACAGGAACCGGGTGAGTGGCAAAGCTATGACATTATTTTCAAAGCACCGGTGTATGATGGGCGCGGCAATTTATCGGAACCGGCCTATCTGACCGTACTGCATAATGGCGTGCTGGTGCAGAATCACGTTGAACTCAAGGGAGCCACTTACACACCAATGCCTGAATACGGTATGCGCTGCGTTCCCTATAGTCAGGAGCGGGAACAGGATTGTAGTGGTAAGATGCCCATTACATTGCAAGATCACGGACAGGTAGTTTCCTATCGCAATATCTGGGTACGCGAGTTGTAAGCCATGAATCGTCTCCTCATGCTAGTTTGTCTGGCTAGCTGTTTTCAGTCAGTAAATGCGCAAAACACTTTACGGCCGGAATGGATCTCCTTGTTTAATGGGACTGATCTCGATGATTGGATTCCGAAATTCACCGGCTTCGAATTGGGTGTAAACCATCTGGACACGTTTCGTGTTGAGGATGGTGTGTTTAAAGTCTCCTATGACAATTGGAACGACTTTGATGGCGAGTTTGGACATATCTTTTACAAGGAACCTTTCTCACATTATTTGCTGCGAGTCGAATACCGCTTTGTCGGTGATCAGGTCACTAACGGCCCAGCCTGGGCTTTCCGCAATAACGGCGTCATGTTGCACAGTCAGGCGCCGGAAACCATGACCCTGGATCAGGAATTTCCCGCTTCCATCGAAGCGCAAATGCTTGGTGGTAATGGTGAGGATGAAAGACAGACGGCCAATGTTTGTTCGCCAGGCACCAACTACGTGATGAACGGTGAGTTGATTACCGTGCACTGCACAAACTCTACCTCACAGACATTCCATGGCGATCAATGGGTCACCATGGAAATCGAAGTGCGTGGCAGTGAATTGGTGCGCCATGTGGTCAATGGCGAAACCGTTTTTGAATACTCAGATATTCAACTGGACCCGGAAGACCCGGACGCCCAACGCCTGCTTGCGGCCGGGGCCAGCCTGTATGTGCGAGAAGGGTATATCTCGTTGCAGGCAGAGAGCCACCCAACTGAATTCAGAAAGATAGAGCTGTTGCCACTGCCGACTTCCGAGCCTTGCTTAAGCCTTCCTTGCCGCTAGCCAAAGTTATTAACTGCTACAAAGCTCCGGTTGATAAAAGCCCCGTTGCGTAATCTGCCGCTCTCGCGCTGAACGCCATATAAGTCAGTGAAGGATTCTGGCAGGCCGATGAAGTCATGAAAGCGCCATCGGTGATGAACAGATTGGGTACATCATGGGCCTGACACCAGCCGTTCAACACCGAAGTTTCAGGGTCACGTCCCATACGTGCGGTGCCCATCTCATGAATGCGATTGCCAGGTTTGGACAGATTGGCATTAGATGTTGTGATGTTGATACAGCCTGCTGCCTGAAACATCGCCACCGCATCTTTCACCGCTTCTTCCTGCATGATGCGTTCATTCTCACTGTAAGTGACATTGAAGAGTGCCAGCGGATTCCCCCAGCGATCCCGCTTCGATGGGTGCAGAGTGACGCGGTTGTCCGGATTCGGCAGTTGTTCGCCAAAGGCCAGTACACTCATGCGCCAGGGGCCGGGTCGGCGATGGGCTTCCTTAAACTCGCGGCCAATACCTGCAATTTGTCCACCGGCGTTGCCTAGCGGACGTGCACCGCCCTGGAACCCAAAACCTCGTCTATAAGGTTTGTCGTTTTCAGTCACATTGGCGTAACGGGGAATGTAGATACCACCACTGGGTCGACGGCCAAAAGTTGTCTTGTCGTTGAAGCCATTCATGATGCCGGCTACACCGGCACTGCTCACATGATCCATCAGGTTTCTGCCAACCTGGTCAGAGCGATTGGCAAGCCCGTTGGGAAAGGCTTCTGATTTGGATTGCAACAGGATCATGGCTGATGCGATTGCTGAGGCATTCAGGAAAACAATTCTGGATGTGTAAGTCCTTCGCTCATTGGTTTCGGCATCCACTACCCGTACACCGGTAACCCGATTGCTTACCGCGTCATAGTCCAGACCCTGCACGATGGCGTTGTGCACCATGGTCAGGTTTCCTGTTCGCTCAGCGGCCGGCAATGTTGCATTGAGCGATGAGAAGTAAGCCTTAAAGGTACAACCATGATGACAACGATTGCGCGCCTGACAGTTGGTGCGTCCAAGCGAGCGCTGTTCTTCCGTTGCATCAGTGAGATGGGCGATACGCGCAGGAATGATCTTGCGCCCATTAAAAGTGGTTTCTACTTTCTGTTTGAACTCGGTTTCTGCATCAGTCAGTGCGAACGCCGGTTGAAATACACTGTCGGGGAGTTGCTCCAGGCTTTCTTCGGTTCCTGCTACACCGACAAAAGTTTCTACTTTCTCATACCAGGGGACGATGTCTTCGTAGCGCACCGGCCAGTCTACTGCCACCCCTTCTTCTTTGTTGGCGGTGAAGTCTTGCGGACCCAGCCGGTAGGTTTGTCGGCTCCACATGATGGAACGCCCGGCTGTGTGGTAACCCCTTAACCAATCATAGGATGTACCTTCGGCCTCTTCGTAGGGATGTTCGTCATCTCTTACCCAGAAGTGTTTAGTAGATTCCTTGATCGCATAGGCGACACCGCCATATTGCTTTGGATAGTGCTGCTTGATTTCGTCCTGTGGCACATTATCGAAGTTAGGCGTTTGCCAGGGTGTCAGTTGATCTGTGTAGTCCCGCTCCGGAACGATCTCCGGTCCTCGTTCGAGAACTAATACTTTTAAACCGCGTTCGGTAAGTTCTTTGGCGGACATGCCGCCGCTCATGCCAGAGCCCACTACGATTGCATCAAAATCTGCCATGATGGTGTCCTCTTCCGTGGTTTCGAACAATTTCAGCGTGTCAGATAGGATTTGTGATAAGGCGCGGCTCGCAGCTAATGGCCATAGCCCTTTGCAAGAGGTGCAACGACATCACAAATCCTATCTGCCGCGCCCTTTGGGAGCCCTGGTCTCCCGCCATAACCGCGTTGTGCCCCTTGGCAATATAGCCGATATTGCTCGCGGGACACGCCTTGTTCTGCCGGGAGACCAGGGCTCTGAAACTGTTCGAAACCACGTAAGAGGACACCACCATGGCAGATTTTGATGCAATCGTAGTTGGCTCTGGCATGAGTGGCGGTATGTCCGCCAAAGAACTCACTGAACGGGGTTTAAAAGTCCTGGTTCTCGAACGGGGACCGGAGATTATTCCGGAACGGGACTATACGGATCAGCTTGCACCCTGGCAGAC
>JAKSCP010000457.1 GCA_022360535.1 Pseudomonadales bacterium
TGGCAACTATAAAGTTGCAGTAATTGATTTACGAGAGTTACTACCCTCTCGACATGCACCCCAGGTGTTGATACCGGCGTCGAATCCGAATCGCCCCCAACAGGACTCTATATAATACCATATCTAGCCATTTCAATGCGTTATAGCTTATGGGCACCGGTGTTTAGCCCCGTACAGCTGGATTTGTATCGAAGGGAGCCTAAAACACCTTCATCTAAGAATAAGCCGCCTTCCACCCCTCACAATCCCTGGCAACAGCTTCTTCCATGGTCTTTAGCAGTTCTTCACGCATGCGCAGCTTCGATTCCCGATGTGCATTCGCATCTAGCTTCAAAGCATCCTGCGCCCTGGTAGTAGCAATCGACATCAAATCATCGGCACTGGTAAGTTCATCAAGAAAACCAGCCTGCAATGCTTCCTTAGCAGAGAAGTAATAAGCGAAATTTACGGCCTTGTTAAGCTGCTGCGGGGTCAGGCGTTGCCTCAGTGTTTCAATGGCGAAATGTGGGACGGTCATTCCAATAGCGACTTCATTAGCAGCAAACTTCGAATCGCCCTCGACACCAATGCGATAGTCACAGGAAAGCAGTATGAAGACTCCCATTGCTATCGCATGTCCGCTACAGGCGCAGATCGTAGGAAGCGGAAAACTCAGGAGGCGTTTGGCGAGATTGGCGCCGCCGCTCAACATGGTAAATGTCGCCTCGTCATCGCCCGCTTTGAAGACTCCCAGGTCAAAGCCACCGGAAAGCATTTTTTCCCTGCCCGTGATTATCACCACGCCACCATTGGCCTCCGCCTGATCGAGAGCTTGATTTAGCTCATTGATCATAGCGTTAGACATGACGTTTGCCTTGCCATCGTCCAGGGCGATTGTTGAAATGCCATCTGAGAAAGAATAAGAAAGTAGATTGAAAGAAGAATCGGACATTTTTGGCTCCCCCGTGCCTGATAACCAGCGGCACAAGTTAGCACATGCAGAGAGAGTTTCAATAAAGCGAGACAGCCTATGGAAGCGAAAATAACAGAGCTAGTAAACAAGATTGCGAGGCTTGAGAATCAGTTACTGGAAGAGTTTCGAAAGCAGGAGGAGAAATTCGAGTACCGATTGGAAGGAACGCGGATAGAGTTTGAAGCCAGAGTACTGGAAGCTCACCGTCGCATTCGGGTGGCTGTGTTGCCCTGGCTACTCAATTCCACCCTGCGAAGCATAATTTCCATACCGTTTATCTATTCCATGGTCATTCCCCTGGCGTTTATGGATATAACGGTAACTATCTATCAGCATATTTGTTTTCGCTTGTATTCCATTCCGCGGGTAAGGCGAGAGGACTACGTCGTGATGGATCGTCACCAACTCGCTTACCTGAATGGTATTGAGAAGTTCAATTGTGTTTACTGTGGCTATGGAAACGGTGTCATTGCCTACACGAGGGAAATCATTGCCAGGACTGAACAGTATTGGTGCCCGATAAAGCATGCGCGTCGGGTAGTTGGCAGCCATAAACGATACAACGACTTCGTTAGCTTTGGCGATGCCGAAGGCTACCAGGCCCAGCGTTTACAATTTCGCGAAGCCTTACGCGAAGAAGAAAAAGAGTAGAATTTTTTGAGCCTTGAAAGATCTCGAGGAGTTAGTGAGAGACGATTAGGCGAGGAAGAGTCGGATTTCGATTTGGGAGTTTACTTAACCGTAAATGACCGAATCGAAATCCGGCTCTGACGAAGCATAAGCGTTTCTCACTAGCTCCATCACCGATTATGGTGGCGGACGATGCGTTGCTTATCGATATTCCATTCGCGATCTTTGACTGATGCGCGTTTGTCATGAGCCTGCTTGCCTTTAGCCAGAGCAATTTCCGCTTTGATCAGATGATCCTTCCAATACAGCTTGGTGCAAACACAGGTCTGACCTTTCTGTTGAGTTGCAGAGAACAGCCTTGCCAGTTCTTTTTTATGCAGCAGTAACTTTTTTGTGCGCGTGGGATCAGCAATGATATGGGTGCTCGCAGTATCCAATGGCGTGATATTGCATCCGAGTAAAAACGCTTCGCCGTCTTTTATCAGGACATAGCTGTCCACCAGCTGCACTTTTTTCTCGCGCAGACTTTTTACTTCCCATCCCTGCAATTGAATACCGGCTTCAAAGCTGTCTTCGATGAAGTAGTCATGACGCGCTTTCTTGTTCTGCACAATCATATTGTCAGGGGTTTTTGATTTACGTGGTTTAGCCATGGGGCGCGATTATAGCTTGATCACTCTTCTTATACTCGTGGGTGATTGTGATCGCTGGCCAGCGCCAAATTGTGTTGCTCAGAGGCCGCTGATAGAATCCGTTGACGCTAACCCGTAATAATAAGCTAATGTATTGAGAAATAAGGGGTTTTAATGGCTCAGGACAGAGGGCAGTTCAGCTCGAAATTAGGATTTATTCTGGCTGCTGCCGGATCAGCCGTTGGTTTGGGGAACCTGGTCGCTTTTCCCGTCATGGCGTCCAAAAATGGTGGAGCGGCCTTCCTAATTATCTATCTCTTCTTTGTCGCCTTTATCTGCTACCCAGTGATGATGGCGGAAATCGCCATGGGGCGACGCACCACGCGTAATCCTGTTGGGGCATTTTCTGAACTTTCCGGTGGCAAACTGGTTTGGCGTCTGGCGGGCATGCTGGCTATTTTGACGCCATTCATGATTGCGGTGTTCTATACCGTGATTACTGTCTGGCTTGTGGTGTATATCAAAGAGATCTTTTCCGGCAATCTCGATGTCCTGTCCCAACCTGGAAACTTTGGTGAGGTGGTCGCACGCCCGTCACTATTTGGTTATCTGGTAGGTTTGTTGGGGTTAATGTTTTTTATCTTACTGGGGGGTGTTAAGGGAGGCATTGAACGATTAGCCAGAATCCTGATGCCGACCCTGGCAGTGATGCTGGTGTTACTCGTGCTCTTCGTGTTGACGCTGGACAATGCGGGCGTAGGTGTCAGCTATTACCTGGTGCCAGATTTCGCGCGGGTCGACCTCACGGTGATAAACGGGGCGCTATCGCAAGCCTTTTTCTCCCTGTCACTTGGTATGGGGATCCTGATTACTTATGGCTCGTACTTTAGTCGCAAAGACAACATCTCCCAGTCTTCGCGCATGGTCGCTATTGCTGATACCAGCATTGCGTTTTTTGCTGGCTTGCTCATTCTGCCTGCAATTTTTGCATTCGATCCCAACACCAATACCGATGATCTCTCCACCAGCAGTGTTGGATTGATATTCGATTTCCTGCCACAGATCTTTTTATCAATGGAAAGTGCTGTGGGTTATGGCGGTGCAAGTTTTGTTGCGATCATCTTTTTTACGCTGGTGTTTTTCGCTGCACTCACCTCAATGGTGTCGATTATTGAAATACCAATTGCCTGTTGGATCGACGAGTTAAAGTTTTCTCGACAGAAAGCGGTGTTGTTTCAGGCCATCCTGTTAACGATCTTTACCGTTCCGGCGACGATGTCCTTGGGGATATCTGACTTCTTCACTAATTTCACCAGCTATGGCGGTGTCACCAAGTCGTTCTTCGATCTGGTGTCCGACGTGTTTTATGAAACCATATTGCCGTTTGTGGGGTTCACAGTTTGTATCTTCTGTGCCTATCAATGGAAAGTCAGTGGACTGAAAGAAGAATTGGTCATTGGCGATGACAAGTACAGTGGCTCATTTCTGGAGAAATACATTAACTTCTCCCTTGGAACTGTGATCCCGGTGGTACTGCTCGTGGTCTTTCTTAGCACCGTCAATCAGATCTACATTGGTTAGCTTTTCATCTCGTGCCATTGATAGAGCGCAGTGCGTTGGTTAACTATTCTGCTGAGCAGATGTTTGACCTGGTCAATGACATTGAAAGCTACCCGCAATTCATGAAGGGTTGTCGCAAAGCGAAAGTCTTGAGTCAGGATGATGACGAGCTGGTGGGTGAACTGACTCTCGGTCAAGGCGGTATCCAACATTCCTTTACTACGCGAAACAGTCTATCGCGGCCAGAGAGAATCGACATGCAATTGGTCTCTGGAAAATTCAAGAACTTCTCTGCCTGTTGGCAATTTTTCAGCTTGAATGATGACGCGTGTAAGGTGAGTCTGCGTATGCAATTCGAATTCGATCATTCTCTGGTGGATCTGGCTGCAGAGCGATTGTTTGACAGTGTTGCCAATGCCCAGGTGGATGCGCTTGTTGCCAGAGCCGATGTGGTCTATGGAAACTGACGCTGACAAGCCGCTGCCAATGATTGACGTTGAGGTGGCCTATGCAACTCCCCAAAAGCAATCGATTATCGCCTTGCAGGTAGAAGAAGGAACAACTGCTTACGAGGCAGTTGTGGCCTCTGGGATAACGGATGAGTTTCCTGATCTGGATGTGACCAGCAGTCCGATGGGCATATTCAGCGAGCCGCTGGATGGAAAAAAGAGGCCGCTCCCTGCGGAGTATGTACTGCAAGCCCGTGATCGAGTGGAAATCTATCGACCGCTATTAATCGATCCAAAGCAGGCTCGGCTCGACAGGGCTGCGAAGAAGAAATAAGCCTCTAACACTATTCTTGAAAAAGATACGCTGGTTTCATGTTGCCGCATTAACCCTAATCGTCGCATAA
>JAKSCP010000458.1 GCA_022360535.1 Pseudomonadales bacterium
GCCTGGCAGCCAGTCTTAGTGATCAGGCGATCGCCGAGGCTGAGCATTTTCCCCGACTCAATCTCTCTGCCAGTGGCGGATTGCAGGCCCTTGATCTGAATGATTTGGTCGACACCGGTTCGGAGGTGTTCTCGATTACACCGATCTTTACCTGGCGGTTATTGGATGGGCGACGAATTGAAGCCGAAATCGCCGTTGCCGATGCGCGCACTCAGGCCGCCGCCGCTCAATACGAAGCTACTGTGGTTAATGCGCTGGTGGAGGCCGAAAACTCATTCGCGCAAGTGACAGCGGCGCGGGATCGTACCGCACAGCAAGTGCAATCATTGGATTCCAATCAGGAAATAGTGGCCTTGCAAGAATTGCGTTTCACCGCCGGAGATATTAACCGCACTGAATTGATCGAAGCCCAACTCGATCTGGTGCAGGCTCAAGACCTGCTGGAAACAAGAAAGACTGAACAGGCCACCAGCCTGGTACGACTGTTTAAAGCGCTTGGTGGCGGTTGGATTTCCTCTACACGGGACAGCTGATTTTTAATGCTAAGGGTGGGTTGATTGTGTTGGAGTAACTCTGGAATTCGACTCCGAAACTCCCCATCAAATGATCTGCCAGGTCAGGACTGGTTTTAGCTAAATCAGTGCAGACTCAAAACAGAATGGCAAAGCGATCCCGGGGAATTCCGCGGCTGCCAGAACCATCGATTGCGGTTTAATCAGGGACTGGCTGAAAGTATCTGTCGAAGAGAGTCGCATCATCAAAGTGCTGTCTGGCCACAAAACCCGTCGCGTGTGTTCCCCATTGACGCATGGCTCCCACATTGTTGATGCCGGTGGGCCACAGGGTGAGCCGCTCCAGCCGTTCACTGCCATCGATAATGCCATCGCTGGCGAACAGACTGCGGGCACCGTCGCTGGAATCGAGATTGTAAAGCTGTGAATAAGGCACTAAAGAGTAAGATCGAGCCTCTTCAACGGCTGCATTATTGAGACCAACAATATAGTGTTCATTGGAAGTCACAAGCAGGTGTAATCCCTCTTCGTGTCGCAGCTCTGAAACATTGAAAATATTAGCCGGCTCTACCCGCTCCGTGCTGGCTCGGTTAAGGATTGCCTTCGATGCCAGATAGTACTTGTGATAACAACCACAGCTATGGATGCTGTCGTAAAGCAATACTTCTCCTGATTCGTCCAGTGTGACGCGCCAGATCAGGCTATCGATTTGTCCGGAATACAGATCAATCCATGCCCGGGGTTCGCGGGCAGGAAACCAGAACACGTAATTGAGTTGCAACAAGTTTCGATCTGCGAAGCGTGTGTAAGAAGGCAAGTAGAATGAAGTGACCTGCTGCGTGTCAACTCGAGCTGAACCGTTTTCAACGGTCGGTGTTCCCAAATAATCTTTGTTACCCTGAGTATCCACAGTCAGTTTGGGCGCGAAGCGGGTGAACAGTTTAACCATATCTGCATCGGAAAATGTCGGTAGATGCAAAGCGCTATCAGCATAGGCGGCATTGAAACTTGATGCAGCAAGTGGTGCAGCTCGTTCATCTTCGAATTCGTAAGAGACACTGCTATCAAATGATTCCTCTGCCGCGAACCAGGATTGTTCTTCAGCATGCAATAACGCGATGCGCCAATTGAAAACCGGGCGCAGCAATGGCAGGAGCCCCAACCATTGTGCGGCGCTGCTGTAGTGGTCTTTTACCGCGGGATTCGCCCTAATCTCTGTCAGCAGTTGCTGACGTAAGCGAGCCTGGCTCACATCGTTGGCAACGACAAGACTGCATTGACTGATAGCGTTCAAGCGATTGGCATTGTCTGGGCTGGTGAGGTTTGCATTTTCACTTCGACGAATGCGATCACCCAGGCGGGCCATGGTGGACAAGAGTTCGCGGGCTTGTGAATCATCGGTGACCTCGTGCGCCAGGGCATCATAGAAGCGCGTACTATGCAGAAAAGGCGCTGAGTCGACATGTGGAAAACCAGCGTTTACTACATCAGCACCCTCGATCTGGTCACGAAACTCTTCAGCGATCGCATTACACTCTTGCCAATAAATGTCGTTACTAGTAAATGCCGGCGGCGATGACTGGCAAGCAGCAAGCGAGAGTAAAGTCAGTAACAGAAAGACACGTTGCATTTGGACATTTGGACATTCGAAAGGATCGAAACAGGTTTCAGCAAAGGGCACATGAAAAAGGGAAACACATAAGGTTTCCCTTTCCGAATCGGTTGCGAAGAACTTACACCGATGCGATTGGGGTCGATTGTCGAAGATCGTGTTTGTTTAGAGGTAATTCACGAATTCGCTGCCCTGTCAGGATATAAATCGCATTCGTCACAGCCGCAGTTATTGGTGGCGTTGCTGGTTCTCCCAATCCCCCGAGCGACTCACCGGATTCAATGATGTGTACCTCGATTTCAGGTGAGGTGGCCATACGAACCATCTCGTAATCTGGAAAATTGTTCTGGGCAACTCGTCCATTCTCGATGGAAATCTCACCGTACAGAGCAGCAGTTAATCCGTAGATGATGCCGCTCTCTATTTGCTGTTCCACCGTATCTGGATTTACCGCCCAGCCGCAATCAATGGCAGCGGTCACTTTGTGCACAATGGGTTGGCCATCGTCGCCTATGGAGACCTCGGCTACTTCCGCGCAGATACTGTTAAAGCTTTCTTGCACGGCTAAGCCCAGGGCATGTCCCTCCGGCAGATTGCGGCCGTAGCCCGCTGCTTCGGCAGCGACTTCCAGGGCTTGGCGATGACGAGGATGGTCTTGCAGCATGTCCATGCGGAACTGATAGGGGTTCTTGCCAGCACGGTGTGCGAGTTCATCGATGAAGGACTCAATGAAGAATGTCTGCTGGGTATGATCCACGCTGCGCCATGCAGCCACCGGCACATGGGTGTCTCCATCTACAACCCGAATCGATTGATTCTCAATAGCGTAGGCCGGGTGTGAGGCACCTGGTATCTGAATGGGTCCGGTAAATCGATTGTGCCAGGCAATCAAGTTGCCGTTGCTATCGAGCCCACCCTTAAAGTTGGAAATTACCGCTGGTCGATAATAGTCCTGTTGCAAGTCGTCTTCCCGACTGAACACAGTCTTCACCGGCACATCGAATTCCATTGCGATCTTGGTTGCGTGATCGATACAGTTCCAATTGAAAGGAAGGCGCCGACCAAAACCCCCTCCGCAATAGCTTGGGTGATGGGTTACATCATTTTCATTAAGACCTGCAACCGAGGCTACACGACCGCGCATTGAAAGCGGATCCTGGGTACTAGTCCACAAGCCAGCCTTGCCGTCTTGAATGTGTACCGTGCAGTTCATGGGCTCCATGGGAGCATGAGCCAGGTAGGGAACGCGATAGCTGGCTTCAACTACATCAGCTGCGGTTTCGAGTCCTGCTTCGGCATCGCCCACTTCCAAATCTTTGCTGCCGTTGCTTTCTGCCAGTTCTCGTTCAAACCGCGCAGCGAGGTCGGCACTGGAAACGTCATCATGCTCAGAAGTTTCAAACTCTGACTTCACCAATTTCAGCGCTTCTTTTGCGCGCCAGTAATTGTCGGCAACCACCGCAACCGAGTCTTCCAGTTCGATTACCCGTTTAACACCTCGTCGTTGCAAAGCTTCGCTGGCATCCACCGACACCAGTTTGGTGCCAAATACCGGGGCCAGTCGAATCGCGGCATACAGCATATCCTCGGAGTGGGCATCGATGCCGTAAGGTGCCGTGCCATCAACCTTTGGAGGAATGTCACTGCGAGACATTGCCTTACCCATGATATTGAACTGAGAACGGTCCTTGAGCATGGGTTCTGCGGGTGGTTCGAGTTCGGCAGCAGCCGTTGCCAACTCGCCGTAGCTGAGGGATTGGCCAGAGGCATTATGTTGCACATAGCTCAGGGCAGTGGTGCACTCAGCTGCTGGAACACCCCAGCGCTCTGCGGCGCATTGGATTAACATTTCGCGGGCGGCTGCACCGGCAACACGCATGCCATGTTGCCCAGTGAAACGCACCGAAGAACTGCCACCAGTGGTCTGCAGGTTTCCGATCTGCGCCACTTTCAATGAACTGGCTTCTACCAGGGGCATCAATACCGAAGGAACACCAAATTCTTCAGCAAATCCCGTTGCCAGGTCGCCCGCAGCATAGAGATCGGTGGCAGGTGCTTGTTCGATATGCACGTTTTCCCAACTGGCATCCAGCTCATCGGCAGCCATCATGGCCAGCGCTGTGTGGATTCCCTGGCCCATTTCGGAGTGCAGCACGTAGATAGTTATCTCATTATCCGGCTCGATTTTGATGAAGGAAGTGAGGTACTTCTCGCCATTCCTGGCAAGTTCTGAATTGGCAATGCGATGTCCGCTGGGTCGGGTCGCTGCGTAGCCGATTAAAACACCGCCACCAACAACCGCAGTGCTGAGGACGAAACGTCGTCTGGAAATTTTCATTCTCATTCCTCCCTAGGCGTTGGCAATGGCACGAATGGCACGACGGATTCTTGGGTAAGATCCGCAGCGACAAACATTGGTAACACTGGCATCTATCTCGGCGTCAGTTGGATTCGGATTGCTTGCCAACAAGGAAGACACCGCCATCACCATGCCAGATTGGCAGTAGCCACACTGCGGCACCTGATGATCGATCCAGGCCTGCTGTACCTGCGATAGGGAGACCGTATTGGTGTTTAACCCGTTGTCATCAGCGGCATAGGCCAGGCCCTCAACCGTGGTTATTTCCTGCCCCTCGACCGCTGAGACCGGAAGCACACAGCTCCGCACGGCGCTGCCATTAACATGGACGGTACAAGCGCCGCAGGACGCGATACCACAGCCAAATTTCGTGCCTGTCATGCCCAACTCGTCCCGCAACACCCATAGCAGCGGCATTTCCGGTTCGACGTCTACAATCTGTTCAACGCCATTTACTTTAAAAGTCGCCATGTCTTTACCCTCAAGCCGATTCCCGTTTTGAATGGCATTGTAACTCCACTGTCTTCAGAAATGCGATGTTGTATGGACTGCAATGGGCCGAGATGTTTGGCGTGTCAGGAGGCTGCACCTTAAACTTCGGTCTGGGAATTGCCATTCAATGGGAAACGCGATTGCGCTTTAACTACTCAGCATTGGAAACCGTCATACTGGGTGAGCCAGTGGCGGAAGCTCTGCCGAAGCTGGCAGAAGAAAATGGGGTGCAGCGCTTGTTTCTGGTGGCTTCTTCTTCGCTGGCGCAAGCAACGAATCAATTGACCAGCTTGACGAACGCTCTTGGTGACCGATGCGTTGGATTAAGCACCGATATTGGCAGTCACACGCCGCGACAAGATGTATTGGCGGTATTGGAGAAAGTACGCAGTAGCAAAGCCGATCTGCTTGTTGCTGTTGGTGGAGGTTCGGTAATCGATGGCTGTAAGATTATTCAATTGGCTATCGATCAAGATATCCAGTCGGCTGAGCAACTACTGGAATTTGCGCAACGTGCTGATGGCAGCAGAGGGCCCAGATTTGGTAACTCAAGTATGTTTTTCAAACGACCAAAGATTCGTCAGGTTGCTGTACCGACCACGCTTTCCGGTGCTGAGTTCAGCAATGCTGCTTCAGCATTGGATATCGAGCGCCAGGCTAAAGAGGGATATCGGGCACCTTCAATCTGTGCTCAATCAATTGTTTACGATCCAGCACTGACACTTCATACGCCTCAATGGTTGTTTCTCTCCACGGCTGTCCGCTCTCTGGATCACGCTATTGAAGGTTACTGTTCAGTCGACAGTACGCCCTATCACGACAGCCATTTCCTATCGGCGATACGCTTATTCAGTCAAGCACTCCCCAAGGTAGTAGACGACCCTGATGACCTGGCTGCACGTGGCTTGAGCCAGCAAGCCGTCTGGCACGCGTGCTGTGGATTAGGGACAGTTGCACACGGCGCGAGTCACGGTATTGGGTATATTCTCGGCAGTCTTTGTGGGGTGCCGCACGGCTATACCTCCTGTGTTATGCTGCCGGCGGTTCTTCGTTGGAATTCTAGCGAGAATTCAGAGCGCCAATCAGCGATCGCGGAGGCATTGGGGGAAGACGGCGAACCACCTGCAACCTTACTGCAACAATTGGTTGAGAGACTTCAGCTACCGGTAAGTCTGCAAGCTGTGGGCGTGAAAGAATCACAGCTGGAAGAAATCGCGGAACGAGCCTTTCAACATCCGGTAGTGAAAAGAAATCCGAAGCCCATCACCAGAGTTGAACAGGTGAGAGAGATTCTGGAACTCGCCTGGGATCGATGACAGAAGTCTGAGAGAGAAATCAGAGAGAGAAACCTAAACCCATGACAGCCATTGATAGAAAACAGATCATCACCGCCGAAATAATCGGCACATACTTACTGGTATTCGCAGGTTGCGGAGCCATCATCGTTAACGACTTATACGGTGGTGTGTTAGGTCACCTGGGTGTGAATGCAGTATTTGGCCTGGTTGTGATGGCTATCATCTATTCACTTGGCAACATCTCGGGTGCGCATATCAACCCAGCGGTGACCATAGGATTCTACTTTGCCGGCAGAATTCCCGCGCAAGATCTACCTCCTTATATTGCTGCACAAATAGTTGGTGCAATAGCTGCTGGACTAACCTTGCTGGTTCTTTTTCCAGACCACACGACCTACGGTTCGACGTTGCCGGCGATTAGTGTGGAGAGAGCATTTCTGATGGAAGTGTTGATCTCATTCAGCCTCATGTTTGTGATACTCAATGTTTCAACTGGCCATCAGGAAAAAGGCATGATGGCAGGTGCAGCGATCGGGGGCACCGTTACCTTGTTTGCTCTGTTTGCTGGGCCTGTCACCGGGGCTTCCATGAATCCTGCCAGATCCATTGGCCCCGCCGTTGCGGCTTTGGATTTTCAGAGCCTGTGGATTTATCTGCTGGCTCCCGTCCTGGGCATGTGTCTTACCAGCCCATTCTGCAAGCTCATTCAGGGTAGTGCATGTTGTCCCGGTGGCAATCTGCAAACTGATAGCTGAGCGCATCGTTTCACTGCTACTGGCCTGGAGAAACTTCAGTTAGACTTATCCAGTCATTTAGCTGACGGTTGCCCATGCGTGTTAAAGCCTTTCTAGTTGCGCTCATCTGCGCGTTATCTTGTGCTGCTAACGTTTCAGCACAACAAGATTCTTATTTGCGATTCATCGATGGTGAAGAAGAATGGCAAGGAGAGCTGCAGACTTCTATCACCAGTTACCGCAATGAAGTTGGTCAAACCGTGGAGTTGATTGCTGCGATACATATTGGTGATAACAAATATTATGAGCAATTGAACCAGTATTTCCTCGATCTGGATGTCTTGCTGTATGAATTGGTTGGTGACGAGGAGCAACTACAGAACTCAAGAAATAGTAGTGCAGGCTCGTCGCTAAGTCTGGTGCAGAACCTGCTTGCCAACTACCTGGGGCTAGAGTTTCAGTTAGCAGCCATTGACTACCGCGCCAATAATTTTCGCCATGCCGACCTCAGTGCCCAGGAACTGCAAAACATCATGGCCTCAAAAGAAGAATCTTTCTTTTCGATGTTCATGAGCATGGCGATGGCGCTACTAGCTGCTGAGCAACAGGCGATTGCATCCAATTCAGTTCAACCCAGTACACTCTCGATGATGTCCCTGATTACTGCACTCTCTGCGGATAACCAATCGCAGGCATTGAAATATCTGTTGGCTCAGGAGTTAGGTCGAACTGGGGGTCTGGTACTGAGTGCCGAAATTGAATCCGAACTCACTATTCTCGGCGACCGTAATCGAGTGGCATTAGAAGTTTTGACTGAAGCTCTCGCATCAGAGGGGGAGCACATAGGCTTGTTCTATGGTGCCGCCCATGTGCCGGGGTTGGCCCGTGCGTTGGTGAATGAGATGGGATTTCAGCGTGTCGATCAGCGTTGGTTGACCGCATGGCAAATCTCGCCCTGATAGGAGTGGTTTTTCCGGCGGATTGCCCCTGATAGGTGCTGTTAGTGGTTGACTGGGGCACCATTAACAGGACAATAGGCGGACCGTTTCGCAATTGAGGCAACTCCACGTAGAAGGGGGGTGGGGCTAGAGACAGAGCGAGCTACGGGCTGCTCCGGACGGTAACTCCAAGCTTTCGTTGTAAAACTAGAGTGAAAAATTCTGTTTGATTGAGAAAGGTAAATCTTAGTATGAAAAAATTAATGAGCGGATGGTTGGTTTTATCTCTGGCTGTTCTCGTGGGTTGCGCAGCTTCGACACCTGCCGGTGTTGGTGTTTGGGACGTTGAAATGAACACTCCATTGGGTCCTTTGCCAGCCACGTTAACACTGAATGCTGATGGCAGCGGTATCATGGGTTCCGATCAGCTAGGTGAAGCGCCAATTGATGGTATCACCTACGACGGTAACGGTATTGCGTTCACTGCAGAAGTAGATGCTCAAGGCCAGACTCTGGTCTTGGAATTCTCAGGCGCAGTTGAAGGTGATTCTCTGAACGGTGAATTTGGCAGTGATTTCGGTGCCTTCGCTGTAACAGGATCTCGACAGTAAGACTGTACTGTCCAAGAATGCATAACAAAAGGGGTGCAATTGCACCCCTTTTTTGTGTCTGCAGTTTCATCGCACTGTATCAAATTACATTGATCAGTAGTTGTTCGGTAACGAAGCGCAGATTCTCTTGAGCACTCGGGCTGTTTGGATGCACAGCAATCAAATCTTCAAAGGCTTGTTTGGCCTTAGTTAGCTCTTCTCTTTGCAAATACACCAGGCCTAGTCCTGATAAAGCTCCAAAGTGTCTTGGTTCTAATGCTAACGTCTTTTCAATGTCGGCAATTGATTCTTCGAAGCTGCCTAACAAATAATATAGGGTAGCACGTTTATTCCAGCCTTCCGCATAGTCAGGGAAGTTGGCCACAACCTGATTAAATACCAGCAACGCTTCCGGAAACTGTCGGCTGTTCATCCGTTGGGTGCCGATCTCCATCAGTCTTTCCAGATCCTCGTTTGGATGCTCCAGCCAAATCTGCCAGATGCGATTCTCGGTAGCACGTATCAGGGTGAGGTCTTCGCTTGTAGCCAGTTGCTGGAACAGCGCATCCAGTCGCCGGTCTGACTGATCGGCATAACTACTGTGAGATAACATTAAAAACAAACAGGCTATGAAAGTGTGATAGCGCATTTGAACGACTCTATTGGACACGCGAGCAGAGGCGCGGGATTCGAGGTTCAATTAGTATGCCCCTATCCTCGTTAATGCGCCAGCCTGTAAGTTGGCAACTACCTCAGAACGAGTCACTACTGGCTCTGGCCCAGTCTTCCTGATAACTGATCGGGATATCGTCACCCAACAACTGCCCTGGACTTAATTCGCAGTAGATTTGAGGGAAAGACTTAATACCTTCGTCGCAACGTCGCAGTAGATCCGCTGGAGTCAGATCGTCAGGATCCTCTAACCCCATGGCGCCGCAGAGTTCGAGAAAGGCTTCCACTGTTGCATGATGAAAGTTTTTGACGCGAACAGATTTTTCTTCTACATCCACTGCTCGAGCACGGAACGGATCCTGTGTTGCGACGCCGGTAGGGCAGTGATTGGTATTGCAATGACGCGCCTGGATACAGCCTAGGGCTAACATCATGGATCGGGCTGCGTTAACGGTATCCGCGCCTACCGCTACCTTTTCCAGGAGATCGAAGCCGGTGGCCGTCATACCCGAGCTAATGAGACGCATCCGATCTCGTAGACCGGCCCCGATCAATACCTGGTTGACGTAGTAAGTCGCTTCCAAACAAGGGACACCCAATCGATTGGTAAATTCGGCAGGTGCCGCTCCGGTGCCGCCTTCCGAGCCATCAATGGTGATGAAGTCAGGCAGGATTTGAGTGTCCAACATTGCCTTAACGATGGACAGGAATTCGTATTTGCGCCCGATGCAAAGTTTAAATCCCACAGGCTTGCCCCCCGATCCTTCCCTCAGACGCTGGACAAACTCGAGCAATCCAGTAGGTGTAGAAAACTCAGGATGGGTAGGAGGACTGTTCACCGTTTTGCCCACTTCGACCAGTCTGATATCAGCAATCTCCTGGGTCACCTTTGCTCCAGGTAACACTCCGCCGTGGGAAGGTTTGGCACCTTGAGAGATTTTGATTTCCACCATCTTTACCACATCTCTGGCTGCGCGTTCGTTGAACGCAGCATCATCGAAGCGGCCCTCTTTATTTCGGCAACCAAAATACCCTGTGCCGATTTGCCAGATCAGGTCTCCCCCATGTTTTAAATGGTGGGGGCTCATTCCGCCCTCGCCGGTATTGTGGGCAAAGCCTCCTAGCCTGGCGCCTTTGTTGAGAGCCTGGATAGCGTTACCACTTAGTGCACCAAAACTCATGGCGGACACGTTGAGTCGAGATGCACTGTAAGGCTTGCTGCACTGCGGTCCACCAAAGCTTACCCTCGCGTGTTCTTCGTCGACATGGGTGGCCTTAATTGAATGTAGCAAGCTTCGATAGCCTTCCGCCTGAATGTCCTGCTCCGTGCCAAAAGGTATGGTGTCGTCCACACCCTTGGCGCGGCGGTAGATCATGTCACGTCGCTCCCGCGAGAATGGCCGCTCCTCCTGGTTGTTCGAGATAAAGTACTGCTGAATTTCCGGTCGGAAGAACTCCAGAACGTAGCGAATGTTTGCTAACACTGGATAATTACGTCGTAAATTGCTGACGCAAAACACCAGTTCATAGCC
>JAKSCP010000461.1 GCA_022360535.1 Pseudomonadales bacterium
CCGGTGAATCGGGCACCGGTAAAGAAGTAGTCGCGCGCAACCTCCACCTCAATTCGGCAAGAGCTGATAAACCCTTCGTTCCCATCAACTGTGGTGCGATTCCCAGAGAGTTGTTGGAGAGTGAATTATTTGGTCATGAGAAAGGTGCGTTTACCGGTGCCGTGTCCAGCCGAGAAGGGCGGTTCGAATTGGCCGACGGTGGCACCTTGTTTCTGGATGAAATCGGTGACATGCCGCTGAGTATGCAGGTAAAGCTCTTGCGCGTATTGCAGGAACGCAGTTTTGAGCGAGTCGGTGGTGTAAAAACCATTCAAGCAGACGTGCGCATCCTGGCTGCTACTCACAAGGATCTCGAGGTCATGATTCAGCGCGGCGAGTTTCGACAGGATTTGTACTATCGATTGAATGTGTTTCCGATCGAGATGCCATCGCTACGCGAACGTGGTGAGGACGTGCCATTACTACTCAACGAGTTAATCGCAGAAATGGAAGCCGAGGGTCGGGGGTCGGTCAGATTCAACTCGTCAGCGGTAGAATGTTTGTGTCAGCATCCCTGGCCCGGCAATGTACGTGAACTGGCCAACCTGGTTGAACGGATGGCAATTCTGCATCCCCATGGCATCGTCGGTATCAGTGATTTACCGAAAAATTTTCGACCGCTGGCGGAAGATGAACTTTCTAATTTTTCAGCGCAAAGTGCAGCAGCCCTGGCGCGAGTGCAAGGTCTGACAGACTCCGATTCGTTGACATCCAGTGGTGCTGGCAGTGAAGAATTGTTACCGGTGAAAGGTCTGGATCTGAAGGAGTATCTGGCAAACCTTGAAAAGAGTTTGATTGCACAAGCCCTGGATGACAGCGGTGGGGTAGTAGCAAGGGCCGCTGATCGATTGCATATTCGCCGCACTACCTTAGTGGAAAAGATGCGCAAGTATCAGCTGCAGAAAAAGAATAGCCTGACTGATTCAACGCCGGATCAAATCGCCCAAGACGGGGTGGAAGGTTCTCAGGACGGGGTTGACTAACACTAGCACCATTCTCTAGTGCCATTAAAGTGGCTGGACAGTTTCGCCACCTACCAGGGCCATTCGCAGGCTGAGTTCGATCTGTAATCCTGATGGATTGCGCTGCTCGATCTTGGCGAGCAGGTGCTGCCAGTCTTTGGCTAGCCAGATCACAGTTGAACGGCCGCTGTCCACTTCCCGAATGCGCTCCAGCTTGGCGCAGCGTAGTTGTCCAAGAGGAGTCTCGATGATCTCTTCTCCAAGTGAACGGAAGCGATGTTCTTCGACAATTGGTCCGTCTACCAGTTGAAAAGTGAATTCCTGAGCGGTGGGATCGTCCATTACTGCTAGCGCCAGAGCTTGTTGATAACTCATCTGGTCCAGGACGGGACCACTTAGTTCGATGGACCAGGACTGGTCTTCTTCAGCACTAAGCGCGATTCCGGCATCCCAATTGAACACGACCGATTCAACATCGGAACTCACTCCCGATACCTGGTAATCATATTGCTGAGGTCTTATCTCTTGATCCTGGAAGTGGAACACACTGGATTGCTCCAGGTCCCCGATCTCAACTCCGGCAACTTTTGCTTCCAGCGACACATTGAGCCGGTAGCGGTTATCTCCGTTATGAACGAGATGCCGTTCCGCCTCGCCACTGATGCCGTTGGTGCTGGCCACGTAATAGGCCGAATACTCAGTGAGTTCTTGAGAATTAGCCGCAGGTACGTTCCCAAGAAACGCCATAAGGCAGGTAGCGAGGCATGATATCGATTTGTTTTTTGACATCAGGCATGCACCTGCACTCCGCCTGGAGGAAGTGCTTCGTCGTCTAAAAGCGCAGCATCGTTTTCCAGTCGCAGGCGACCGGCTGCATACCAGGAGACTACTTTCGGGTAGAGCAAGTGTTCTTTTTCCAAGACACGAGCGGCAAGACTATCAGCGGTATCATCATTCAAGACTGGAACTTTGTCCTGCGCGATGACCGGTCCGCCGTCCAATTCTTCAGTGACGAAATGTATGGAAACTCCGTGCTCCTTATCTCCCGCATCCAAGGCCCGCTGATGAGTATTGATGCCGGGCTATTTGGGTAGCAGTGAAGGATGGATGTTCACGATGCGCCCGAGGTAATGCTTGACGAAATTACTTCCCAGGATGCGCATGAAGCCAGCAAGTATCACAAGATCTGGTTTATAAGAATCAATTTCGTTACGAAGGGCCAGATCAAACTCTTCTCTCTCGTTGAACTCACGATGGTTCACTACGGCGGTGGTGATGTTGTCCCGTGCGGCCTTGGCCAAGCCCTTGGCGTCAGGATTGTTTGAAATGACAGCACTTATTTTGAAATTCGAATGCATACTGGCATCAATCAGGGCTTGCAGATTAGAGCCGGTACCGGAAATGAGTACGACAACTTTGCAATGGGTTGCTTCCATAGTAAATCTTGTGTTTTTGTTTGAAATCTAGGTTAGCAGTACAGGCTCTGAGCCTGCTTGTTGTTCAGTAATTTCCCCGATTACCCGGGCTCCCAAGCCTTGTTGACTCAGCGTATCGAGTGCAACATTTACCTCAGCTGAATCTACGCACAACACCATACCAATTCCGCAATTAAAGGTGCGGTACATTTCGCTATCCAGAACATTCCCTTGCTGCTGCAGCCAATTGAAGATGTCGGGGCGTTGCCAGCTGCCGGTATCGATTTTCGCCAGCGCATGTTCGGGTAAAACCCGGGGTAGATTTTCTGTTATGCCGCCACCGGTGATATGAGCTATCCCATGAATGTCTATTTTTGCGAGCAAAGCCTGCACAGCTTTGACATAAATCACGGTTGGACAGAGTAGGGTTTCACCCAGGCTTGAACTGCCAAAAGGATCGTCCAACTTGGCTCCGCTACGTTGCAGTATTTTTCGAATAAGCGAGTAGCCGTTGGAGTGGGGTCCGGAAGAGTCGATTCCGATCAGCTTGTCACCAATAACCACACTGGACTGATCGATTATGCGAGATTTCTCCACCACGCCCACGGAGAAACCCGCTAAATCATATTCCTCTCCCTGGTACATACCGGGCATTTCCGCAGTCTCGCCGCCAACCAGGGCACAGCCTGCCAGTTCGCAACCCTTCCCGATGCCCTTTACCACTTCGGTGGCCATGTC
>JAKSCP010000370.1 GCA_022360535.1 Pseudomonadales bacterium
CCTGAGCCGGAACCAGAACCTGAGCCGGAACCAGAACCTGAGCCGGAACCAGAACCAGAACCAGAACCAGAACCAGAGCCAGAACCTGAGCCGGAACCCGAACCAGAACCCCAACCAGTTCTGACTGAGGCGGAAATCGAGTCTCTGACTAATGGCGCGTTCTTTGCCATATCTTCAGATTCGCCCGGGGGAGGTTTCTTTTCCGGCGTCAGCAACGCCATTGATGATCCGGAGAACGGGATCGCCGCCAAAGGTAATGAGTTTGGTCAGTTTGACAGTGCTCAGACTTCAGTCTTAAGACGTGGCAATGCGCCCGTAGCAGATTTCACTGCCGGCGTAGCAGGCTTCAATCTTAGCTGGGGTGTCTGGGAAGCCTCTGAAGATGCACCAGCGCAGCTTTTCTCAGACTTTAATGATGCCGACAATATAGAAGAAATCACGACGCCCATCGTGCTGGTGAATGCATCACCTGCACCCATTGCTGATTTAACCGGTCAGAAACAATTAACCAGCGTACTCGATCATTTATTGCGCGCCAGGGGGTTTGCTGACAACAGCATCGGCTCGGTGACAGGTGGATTTGTTATTGACTTCGCTACCGCCACTTTTACTGAAGGCGTACTGGATATTTGTATTGGTGCAACAAGCTGCGATTCCACAAGCTTGGGGGTCAATTTCTGGCCGATTCGTTTCGAAGGGAATCTGTTGCAAGATGGCCCTGTCGGCAGTGTGAATATCGACGCCGAATTGGTGGCAAGTGCCCAGATAGTAACCCAAGGTGCAGGGGTTTTCGTTGGCGACAGTGCCGAAGGCTTCGTGTTGTCCTTTACATCAACTGGCACAGCGGCTGATACCTCGGGTAAGGCGGTTAATGGTGCCGTGCTGTTTGGTGATCCAATCGATATTGTCAGTGCCTTTATTCTGACGTCGGCGGAGTTGGCGACCTTAAACCAATTGGCGTTCGCCAGCTTCGTTCCTGCCGCTTCTGGTTCTATACCGTCCAGCGGTTCTGATGGATTCTATTTTGGTGGTGCCGCCGATCCGGCAGGCGACAAACCTATTTTCACCAATTCGCCAGCCACGCTAGTCGGATCGACCTTGCCTGCAACTTTTGAGTTTCTGCTGCAGGGGGACGCGACTGTTGCCAAACTTGAAGAGAATGTCGGTGGCTTCGATCTGACCTGGGGGCTTTGGGAAACTGGCAGCGCTGCTGGTGCAACCCGATTTTTGGATGCCACTGACAGCACACAAACTGAAACAGTTCTTGGCGAAGTGTTGTTTGCCGCTGGTGCACCAGTGGATGTGAACACTACTTCTACCTCTGGGCGGCTAGCGGTCTCTGAATTTCTGTTGGGAGGTCAGCCCGCAGATTCTGAGAATGTTGCTACCGGATCTTTCCTGCTGGATGTGGGTAATGCTGTGCTGAATGATTTCAGGGTGCAAATCTGTCTGGGAGCAAGTAGTTGTTCCGACGCCTCCCGAGTATGGCGTAGCGATCTGATTTCCAGTATTCCAATTGGCGCAAGTGGCGATCAGATCGCTGGCACGGCCATTGGGGGTGACATCATTGCGCCGCCGCTTAACCTCACTACATTCTTCAACGGTTTCTTCCAGGGCATGTTCGTAGGCAATTCTGCAAACGAAATTGGTTTTGCCGCTGGCTTTCGATGGCTGGAAGTAGGTAATCGACTCTCGGAAAGTCAGGAAGTGGTGGATGCAGCCCTGTTGTTTACGCTGTCTTCTGATCCCGTCTCGGGATTGCAGGACTCTGAGCTCAGTCAGGTCACACGTACCGGTGTCATACTGGGTGGCGATCTGAATCTGGAAGTGGGGCAGGCCAATGATTTTTCTGAAAGCACTGATCTGTTCGTGCAATCTATTGGTGCAGCAAGTATTCCCCTTTCCGAGACCGATGATTTTCTGTACTTGCAGTTGAGTGATGTCGACGTTAACGACTTAGACACTGGTGTAGACAGCTTTGATTTGCAGTGGGGTGTCTGGCAGGCCTCTGCAGGCGAAGAGCTGCAGATTAGAGAGTCATATTACGGTGTAGGCGAGCTTGCCGTTGAAACGATCACCGGCGAAGTTATAGCTGTCTCCCTGGTGGAAACGCCATTTGGTGCCTTCACCGGACAAAAACAATTTACCGATATTGAAGACAGCCTCATTGTGACTGACGGGTTTGATGATGGTGGCATTGAATCCATAACGGGATCGCTGACGGTCGATCTGGCTTCAGGCAATGTTTCTGATGGGCGTCTTGATATCTGCATCGGTTCCGGAACCTGTGATTCATCTACCTATGGTGAGACATTCTGGCCAGTGTTTTTCAGTGGCGCATTCCTGGGTACTGGCTTTAAAGGATCCAGCTTTTCAACTGGAGACTTTGGCAGCGACCGGGCTGTGGTGCGAGCAGAATCAGTAGGCTTCATCATTGGTGAGGAGGCGGAAGGCTTTGTTCTCAGCTTCTCTTCAACCCGAGGAGTTGGGCAAGATGATGACGAGGCGCTGGAAAATGCCATCGATAATCCAGACAGATTCGTCAACGGTGCGGTGCTGTTTAGTGGCCCTCCCGGTTCTGTATCTACCATCACTGCGCCTGAATCTGCCGTCGATGCTTATAACGTGGGTTGGGGTGCTTGGGACAACCCACTGGATCAAAACTGGGTTGTGGTTGATCAGCAGGCAATGGATCTGGCCACCGTTAGTACTTCAGACTATTTAGCTACAGTGAATCCTACACCTGTTGCTAATCTTCAAGGCACGGCCAGTTACGCTAGCGGGGCGGCTTCTTCCTATATAGGGAGTGGAAGTGCAGGGACAGTGACCGATCTGGCAGCGGCTATGGACGTAGACTTCAATAGCGGCATGATAAGTAATGGACAATTGCAAGTAGAGGTCGCTGGTAGTGAAGTGTGGTCAGTGGGATTCGAGGGCTCAGTTGCTCATGGCAACGTACAAATAGATTCTCTGTCCGGGGCGTTGACGCAGTATGGCATTACTGTGAGTGATTCAATCAGTGCCGATCTGGGCGGAGTATTTACAGGGCCGCAAGCAGAATCATTTGTGGGTGCTTTCGATTTGCTGGATCAGGTAAATAGTCTCAATCAAGTTAATGGTCTTTACACTGTTGAACGATGAAACAGTGTTTCATTACCAACTAAATTTTCGATCTTATAGGCAACAACTCAGGAATTCAGAATGGAATTTGATACCGCCGAATTAACTTCATTGGCTATAACCTACGGCTTACAGCTGGCTTCAGCGGTCGCAACGCTGATCATAGGTTTGTGGATCGTTCGCATCGTAATCGGTGTGATTGGAAAAGTGATGGAGAAGAGTAATACCGACCCTTCTCTTACAGGCTTCATCCGCAGCCTGATCTCAATACTTTTGAAGATCATGGTCTACATCACAGCCATTGGCATGTTGGGTGTAGAAATGACGTCCTTTATTGCCATCCTCGGTGCTGCAGGCCTGGCGGTGGGCATGGCCTTGTCGGGCACGCTGCAGAATTTTGCGGGCGGCGTGATGATCTTGCTGTTCAAGCCCTACAAGGTAGGAGACTTTATTGAGGCTCAGGGTTACTCAGGTTCGGTGAAAGAAATCCAGATTTTCATTACCGTATTGACCACCCCTGACAACAAAACCGTGATGATTCCGAACGGACCTCTGGCTACCGGGTCACTCATCAATTATTCGGCGCAATCAACCCGGCGCGTAGATTGGGTTTTTGGAATTGCCTACGGTGACGACCTGGATAAAGCCTACTCAGTGCTGCAGAGATTCATTGAGGAAGATGAGCGCATTCTCAAAGACCCAGAACCTTTTATGGCACTCTCGGAGTTAGCCGACTCATCGGTAAACATAGTCGTTAGGGCCTGGGTCAATGCGGCAGACTATTGGGGTGTACACTTCGATATGAATGAGAAAGTGTATCGCCAATTCGGACAAGAGGGCTTGTCCATTCCATTTCCGCAAATGGACGTGCATGTTCAAAATCCTTAGTGATTGCAACAACTCACCCTGTTGTTAGTTGAGGTTGGCGCGAATTTCTTGCGTCAATCTCTCTGCTGCACGGCGGGATTGGCGATTGAGTTTCAAACGAAGTCTGCCACCCGAACTTCCCGGTGCGTTCTTGAACGTGCGCATGTTTTTTCCCTGCAGAACCAGATCGGCACTCCATAGTTTCTGCTCAATACGAGCAGCAGTTAGATTTTCGAAATCGATTTCAATCGCCTTCACACGAGTTTTCAAAAAACCAACCATGGAATCCAGGGTTTGGTATTCGATAACCAGTTTGTCGTTCTCAATAGCAAGCAGGCCCATGGTTTCAGTAAGACCCATCGGGTCAGCAACGGTAAATCCTACATTGCCATCATCTTCGAAAAACGATTGGTACCTGGCATTTGCCAGGTGTTGCGTCCGTTCCATGGCCATCTCGACAAATTGCGGCGCATAGCGCAGTCCCGCGTAGTGACCCAGTAGGAAAAAGCCCCAGCCAAACAGCACATACATTGACCAGAACACGCCACTCCCAGCTGGCTCATTGGTGCTTGTTAACACATTGATAGTGATACAAAGAAGGTTAACGCCAATGAAGAGGATGCAGTGGGTGCGAAAACGGGACCAAAGGTATTCTGCCTTGTCTTTTGCCAGTTGTTCGTCTTCCAGCAGCTCGACCGCTTTATCAATTCGGTCGCTGTCCACACCGACTTCTCTGGCGATTGCCAGTAGCTCGTCATAGTCCACTGAATTTTCTTGTTGCTTGGCCTCGTCCTGCAAGCTGAGGCGGATGATTTCGGCTACCTCCTCGCTGCTATATCGACGTGAGCTGGGAGGGGGAGGATCCGGCTCCACTGTTGATGCTGGTTCCGGGTTCTCTGGGCTTTGCGTCTCTTCGTTGCTCATATCCATATCTTCTCCTGCGACGTGACTCCTGTGAATGCCTGAATCACACATAACACTTACTTTATGAATTCATTTCTGAGACTGAGATATCTGCAACTATCAGGCCAATGGCAAGCCGCCCTGTTGGAATCGCTACAGCCCAGAGAACTAGAGGGGTCTGGCGCGACTCTTTGCCATGCCTGTTGCCATAGTAGGCCGCTTGAGGCGCATAGACAGCGGAAATGGCTATTGAGTGGTGAAAAAAGCCAGGACGGGCAGGGAATCGGTCCAGACGACCTGTTTTGGTGGGAACCCTGGGGCCTGGCCTCAGTCTAAACTATTGATATTAAAGGAGGATATTGTAGTCAGCAGTAGCCGAGGAGAGCTCGATGGGGTCTTTGTCACCAGTTTGTCACATTTTGGCAATATGCCACTGATAAGGTGTAGTAG
>JAKSCP010000231.1 GCA_022360535.1 Pseudomonadales bacterium
AGGTTATCTGGCAGACATCGCAGCCTTCGAACTCGCAACGGGCAAGCTGTTGTGGAGGCCACCCGTAGCAGGGTTGCGAGCTGATCATATGGACATCTCTCCTGACGGAAGATTTCTGTATGCCTCCAGCATTATTCTCAGCGGTAACCGGGTACAGGTGTTGGACACCAGCAATGGGGAGAAAATCGGAGAGTTCAGAGCCGGTGAATGGCCCCACGATGTGCAGGCTTCTGACGACGGCAGCTATGTGTTTGTGGCGAGTCTGGGCAATATGTTGAACGACGAAGCTGAGCGCGGTGAAGAAGCTGAGGCGTACACAGTCACTCAAGTGGACGCCAGTTCATTAGATCGCATCGCTCAGTTTGAGTTTCCTGCAGGGGTTCGACCTTTCCATGTCACTCGGGATGGAACCCGGCTCTACGCCCAGCTCTCGAACACCCATGACCTGATTCATTATGATCTTTCTCGTAAAGAAATAATAAAAAGAGCCACACTTCCGATAGACGAAGGGGTTACCGAGGCTGATTGGGATTTCGAAGCGCCTCATCATGGCCTGGCGTTAACCGCCGACGAATCGCTATTATGTATCGCGGGGCGGGCTTCCGACTACGCTGCACTAATAGATGCGGAATCGCTGGACACTGTTGCTGTAATCGACACCGGAGACGCACCTAGTTGGGCCACGATTAATGAGACAAGTGAGTTCTGTCTGATACCAAACACACGAAGCGATGAGTTATCTATCATCGATCTAAACAACCGAAGTGTAATGGCTACCCTTAATGTTCAACGAGGACCGAAACACATTTCTGTGGGCCGTGTCCCAGAATCAATCATTGAAGCAATAGCCGCGAGATAGTGATTAGATGCAGCGAAGGTTACATCTGAACCGAGTCACGGGTGGCAAACTGCCCTACGGGTGGCAGATTTGGTAGTTGCCCAAACTCCAGGTCAGTGACGGTTGCATCATGTCGAATGGTGGTCGAGTTGGTTGGTAACCGAAAATCGAATTCCTCGATCTTGATGTCGTCCAGGCCAGATTGGTCGAAAGGATCTTCCATCCGCTCCTGAATGTTATAGAGCGTGACTAAGATAAATCCGGGAGTGGCGGAGACAAGATAGATAACCCAGTTAGCATAACTGCTAATTTGGTTGACCAGGGCCGGTATAAATATCAGGGGAAATGCATAAATGAAAACCAAACAATAAGCCCTTAGGCTCACAGGTGTTCCGTGAGTTGACAGCCCAAAGATGTTCTCCATGCTTTCCTTCGCATCCTTGAGAATACGAAACAGTTTCATCGCCGTACTGCTCGAGAAGTATTCCTGCCTTTCGCTCACAAAGAAAAAGATCTCATCCATTTTCTCGCGCACGCTATTGAACTTGCTCTTATCAGAGTAAAGCGTAGCAAACAGCATAGAGGACAACTGCTCAAGCTGGCCAGAGATGTACTTCTTGCCTTCTATGTCCAACTTACGATTACTTTGAAAACAAAAATAAGCGGCTGTTAACGAAGCTTTGAAGGCGCTTAAAAGTTGAATCGCGTTGTCTCTGCGTTTAAACGCTTCGCGAATAGTGAAAACCAGGGGAAAGATAACAGCAAGACTGAACAACGTAATGTTTACACTGGATCGGTAACCGTATTGCAGGCAGACATAAGCGAACGCAACGCTGATAAATAACACGCACAGCGTTTTCTGATCCAGAATTGAGACATACTTCTGCATTTGCGTATTCAACGTTCACAGCGCTCAAATATCAATCAGGTTCTCACTAACTGAAGGTTCGAAAAAACCAGTTCTTCAAGCGTTGACCATCAGCTTAAACTGTCGTTAACTTAAATCCATCAAAGGCGCCATATGTCTTTTTGGATTGTTTTCTTACGTGCAGCTAGCAGTAGCTCTAAGGTATTCGAACATGGCACCAATAGCCTTTACAGGAGAGAGGCCTCCAGCATTTCAGCAGGTCTTTTCCTTGTTCAGCTCGCTCGTTCTTTCCTGCTCTAAACATCTCCTGATACTTGTCTGCACCCTGTGGGCTATGGCTAGTTCTGCCTTCCTTTACTCCGGCGAGATTCATCCCTCAGGTAATCCTGATTTATTCTACTCCTCCGAACCGATCCCCATCACACTGCGTGGCCCTTTCTCTGAGATTGATAGAGAACGGGACAAAAGCAAGGAGTATGCAGGCGCTCTGGAGTATACGAACTTCGAAGGTGATCGTGTTTCCTTAGATGTCAAACTTAGCGCCCGCGGTAATTGGCGGCTACGCACGAATCAATGTCGTCACGCCCAGCTCTGGATCAACCTGAAGAAAAACCAGGTAGCAGACACACTGTTTGCCGGACAAGATAAGTTAAAGATGGTTGTTCAGTGCAGCATAGGAAGCAATAGTGAACAATGGTTACTGAAAGAAGAGTTGGCTTACAAAATATTCAACGAGTTTTCTGATTTGGGGTTACGCACTCAACTATTGCAAGTCAACTTCGAGGATCCTGACAACCCCAGAAAACAAAGATCACAGTATGCCTTTCTGATTGAGCATCATAAATCTGTGGCTACTATCAACGGCATGGAAACTGAGTCAGAACCATCGATCAAGATGCGTTCGCTCGATGCACATCAAACGACATTGGTTGCCTTGTTTGCCAATTTGATCGGGCATACAGATTTCAGTTTTTTCGAAGGCGCACCAGACGACAAGTGTTGCCACAACATGAAAATTCTTTTCAACGAAGAAGGTGTTCGTTTCCCTATACCCTATGATTTCGATAACACTGGCTGGGTGTCGGCAGACTACGCAGCAGGCCCGAGCCCCAACATCCCAATCAAAACGACAAAAGAGCGAATCTATAGAGGCTTATGTATCCACAAAGAGCATGTTGCTCCTCTGATTACCGGGATTGAACAAAAAGAGGCCGCGATAAGACGACTTGTCTCTCATCAACCGGGGCTCAGCTATCGAAACAAGAAACGTTTATCCCGATACACTGAAGAATGGTTTGCATCATTGCAAGACCCGACAACAGTTCGAGCAGACCTGGTAAGTAGCTGTCGCTACTAATCGTGTTTAGCCATAACACAGTCTGCAATGCTGTTTCAGGATTGCTATTAGATAGTCAGAGTGAATTCAGAAAATCCTCGATCCGATCTACTATCAGGTTGATCTCCGTGACCAGAAACAAATGAGTTGCTTCAGGCACAGCAATCAGACTAGCCCCCGGCACTATTTCAACGAGTGAGAAGCTGTGCTCGATCGACACATTGGCGTCTTCCTCACCATGTACTGCAAGTGTTGGAAGGCTAAGAGCACGCAAGCGCTCACCCAACGCCTGGCCATCGGATTGTTGTTGTAGCAGCTGCTGCCAATCGTTTTGGTAGCCCGTTTTCCTCAGCTCATAGAAAGACAGGGACTGAAACATTTCGGTGCCTGCTATTTGAACATTATCAATTTGCAACTCGGACAAGCCCGACCCTGCGGGTGCCGCTAAATTGGGAGCGAAACTGAGCAGGTAGAACAGAAGGCTTTGAGAGAGTGACAAGTCTGGTAATGGTTCTGCGGGATCTAATGGATCAATCGAGGGGTCGGTAATTGCGGCTACCGTAACCAATCCCTTACTTCGTTGCGGATAGTCTGTAACAAACTGCAGAGCTGTGGGGCCACCACCTGATATACCTACAATGACAGCCTCATTGACTGCCAAAGAGTCTAATAGCTGCGCTAGGGCAGTTGCCTGCTGTTGTAGTGAACTCTGAGAGGCATCAGTGCCCAGATAGCCAGCTCGAGAAGGCAAGACGATATGGTGACCGCGATCCGCAAGCAGTCGTCCATAGTGATTGAATTGATCGTAACCGCCTGGGGTGCCATGGAGAATGACGACGCTGTGACCACTTAGCTTGTTTTCCGCACCATGTTCAACAAATTGCACGACGCCATCAGTGATCTGAACGGTATTGGCAGAATCCAGCAACGCTGCAGATTTGTAGCTGTAACTCACCCAAACAAAAATGGCACAGCTGCCAATTAGGCTGAGCAGCACCCCGCCTAATGCTTTGAGAGGTTTCTGAACAAGCAATCTGATAACCACCTCAGTACTAGAGTTAGATCGCTATTATTTCACGTCAGCAATGAGTTCTCCGAGTTGCATTGCCTGGGTCCTGGCTCTCAATCTACTAGCTCAGTGCGGAGGAAGCGATCAATGTGTTCAGCAACAACTTGTGGTTCCAGTTGCAAAAGCCGGTGGTCTACGTTCGGCACGACAATCTGTTGTGCGCGAGTGGAAAGTTGTACCAGGTCTCTTTGCAAAGCCAACCAGGTTACATTTGCCATTTTAACGTCCGTGTCGATCAGTCCTTCGTAGGCATAGAAACTACGCCCCGCCGTTAACACCAGCAATGGGGTTTTCCCCAAATCCTGGCTGGCAGCTAATTGAACATTGCTCTCAGGAATACCGAGCAGCTCTTCGGTGACACCTTCGAAATGGCGAGGGTTATTGAACACCTGGTTAACTGCTGTCTGCCACTGCCGGGGCAAACTTTCTTCCGCTGTTACCGGTGGCGGTGGAGCTTCCACACCCGCACGCAGTGCTTGCGCCAAACCGGCGGTAAACTCTGCCTGGCCCGCAACCGCCTGCCAGATTATCGGATCGAATTGTTGCCACTGATCTTCGTGGCCGGAATCAACGAGAATTACGGCAGACACCAGTTCAGGATAAGTCGCCGCGAACAGCCTGACATTTTGCCCACCGAAGGAATGGCCCACCAGAACAAGTGGCGTCCGTAAGTTTGCTTCCTGCATGACCGCCTTCATATCTTTGACGATTTGCTGGCTGGTTGGCGGTTGGTCGCTGGCATCGCTTAGACCCAAGCCCGGCCGATCCCAGGAACATACATGCCATTCATGCTCCAATAGCTGCGATTGAACAGGCAGCGCATCTAATGACCAACTGCCAGCCCCCACATCTATGAAAACAGTGTGGCCATCATTCCCGCCTTGCTCTCCTTTACAGTGAAGATGAGCCTGGTAGCCACCGATGTCCACCATCTGCCCCGGCACTTCCTGAGCAGCGCCTGGCATTGGAAAAATCCAGATCCAACCGATGAGAAAAGAAACAGGTAGTCGCATTGTCCAGCTCCTCGTTGCTGCATTTAAACGGGGAGGCTAGGAAGTGTAGAAACAAACAACAATTACATCGGAGGTAATATCGTAGTCTCTTTCTGATGAAGGAAGAGTAATTGAACTACTAGTTGGAAGAAGCCCTGTTCGGCATCACCCCCTGCATGGGAGGAATCATTGGAGCAAACGGATTACCTCTGTCTTCCTGCAGCATTTGTTGACGCATGAGGAATCCGTCTCGTAACAGCGCATAGCGGTCGATACCGTCAGGCCAGCTCATTGGTGCTTGTGAACGCAGACTCACTATCTGGAAAGCAAAGATACTGTTGCGTGTGGGTACGTGATCGAGTTCCAGGGGCAGCAGGGTCCATTGATCGGAGAAACCGCCAACGATATTACGCAGCGTTGCAGGTCCGCGAAACGGAAACACGATGTAAGGTCCCTGGGGCACACCCCAGACACCAAGTGTTTGCCCAAAGTCTTCCGAATGAGGTTCCAACCCAAGCTCTGACGCCGGGTCCAGGAATCCAGCGAGACCCAAGGTCGAATTCACCACAAATCGACCGATGTCATTCAAGGCCAGAACAGGTTTGCCTTGTAACAACTGATTGCTGGCATTGGTTAACTCACTCAAATTACGAAAGAACCGGACTACACCCTGCTCCACTGGATCGGGGGTGATTGCCTTATAGCCTTGCGCAAGTGGCCTGATAAGAAAGCGGTCCGCAACATTGTTAAACGACTGAATGGGCCGATTAATTGGTTCTAATGGATCTGGATTGGATACTGAAGCGCACCCAGTCAGCAGTGCAAGGACCAGCGGTAACAGGATGGCTTTGATTCGTCTGTCGAACGCACGAAGATTGATTGAGAACTGCTGCATACAAGGTTCCTTTTGCCTAATTCTCGAGTGGTGGTGTGACCCAGAACTACGCCGCGCCAGACCCTCGTCGTTAATGCTGTTGGCAATACATTGTCTTGGCATGCCATGGCTAAATATACGCTGACCAATGACTCTTTGGCTCGCAGCCATAGCTACGAATTATTCGAACAATAGGATCGAATTCTCCTGAATGAGTCTGCCAGCAGACACGACGAAATGGCTGGATTTGGCCCTCTGACAAGTGGCAGAAAGATGACAATTCTAGTATTTTCGGCGCTGAGTTCAGGTCTGTAACGAGATCAGCCTCTAATTTCAGGCGGTTCCTGTTGAAATGGAACATGCTGTAACACGTCAATAAACAGGTACTGTTATGTCTTCCTTCTCTCACTCTAAATCAAGAGTTAAACCTTCTCTCTTTCTGGCTGCTCTGTTCAGTGCATTCCTGTTAAGCACCCAAATAGCGTGGGCACAGCAGGATACTGCTGACGCCGAGGTCGAAGCATGGGTCACCGCAACCCTGTGTGCGGCAGACAATCGATCCGTCGATCTGAGTGGCCCCGTATCCTTCACCTATACAGCTGCAGATGGTAACAATCCACGGCATCTGACCGCCGAACAGGCAGGACTGACTACCAGCGATCTCTCGAATCTGGAATTGGCCTGGGCAGTCGCTTTCCCTCAGACCTCCGGTTTGCGAGCAGCACCTGTCATCATCGGATCAACGGTGTTTTATTCCGCCACCGATGCAGGCCGCGTGTTTGCATTGGATACCAATTCAGGTTGCGCCAAGTGGGTTTATGAATCGGGTACCCGCCTGCGATCCTCGATGGCCTATGGGGAGATCGATGGCCAGGGCATTCTGGTATTCAGCGACATGCCAGGAATGATACATACCATCAACGCAGAAACCGGCGAAGTGATGTGGGTGGCCAGCGGTCAGGCATCCGGCAATCAGGGAATGCTCACTGGCACACCTGTTATTCATGAAGACCGAATCATTGTGCCCGTTTCTGGTTCCGGCGTAATTACCGGCGGCAACCCAAATTACGAATGCTGCGAAAATCATGGTGCAGTCACTGCATTGAATGTGCGCACTGGCGAGAAGATTTGGGAGTACCACACCATGCCCGCTGCAGACTACACAGGCATGGTTAGCTCAACAGGGGTTAAGCAACGAGGCCCCTCTGGCGCCCCTATCTGGACCACGCCAACCATCGACGCAGAACGCAGTCAGATCTATGTCACAACTGGAGAAAACACTTCTCATCCGACCACGAACACCAGCGATGCGATTATCGCTTTGGATCTCGAAACGGGAGAAGAGAAATGGGTATTTCAGGCGCTGGAAAATGATATGTGGAATTTTGCCTGCTCGGCAGGTGGCCCCAACTGCATTATTCTCGAAGACACCAACTCTGTGGACTACGATTTCGGTGGACCTGCCATCCTGGTCGATGCCGGAGACAGAGACCTGCTGATCGCCGGGCAGAAGTCTGGTGATATCTGGGCCCTGGATCCTGATACCGGCGCTTTGGTGTGGAATCAGCGTATTGGGGAAGGCACAGCACTCGGTGGCAATCACTGGGGCATAGCAACTGATTCTGAGCGCGCATTTATGACAATTAATGATCCCGGCGGTATGAGTAGCATGGGGTTGCCGGAAAACACCATACGACCGGGTCTCTATTCTTATTTCGTTGGAACTGGTGAACCAAGTTGGTTCTATGAAGTGCAACCTAAATGTAATGACGAGAGAGACGACAGACTGCGACGTTGCGAGGCACTTTATGGATTCTCAGCTACTCCCCTCTCAGTAGATGGAGCAGTAATTACTGGCGCACTTGACGGCAGGTTGTTTGTCTTTAACTCTGATTCAGGTGAGTTGTTGTTTGAATACGACACCGTACAAGATTATGAAACGGTTAATGGCGTCGAAGGCTATGGTGGCTCAATCGACAGTCACTCTATCGCTGCCGGATCCGGTATGGTGTTTATCGGCTCAGGTTACGGACAATTCAGCCAGGTCTCCGGAAATGTCCTGCTGGCTTTCAAACCGGCGGATTAACCTTTAACTAATCCACAACAAAACATACCGATGGCTCGGCTAAGTTGCACTCGACTTAGTCGGGCCGTTAGTTAAAAAACCCCGTTCCGAAACTCACTCCAACGGCGACGCACCAAACTGAAATTGAGTTGAAGTCATCGAGAGTTCTGTCTGGAGGCAGAGTCAAGCGAAGCGTATTGTTGAAATAGGAAATTCCAACCAGATCGCCACTGATCGCAAATCCACCCTCACGTTCGAAAAAGCGCCCATCGTTGCCGACATAAATACGGACGTCGATTCCCCCACCGTCAAATCTGAAATCGGTCAGATCGATTGTGCAATCATCAATGATCGTTGCAGTGCCGCTCACCGCGTGAAACAACGTACTCAGTGCAGCGGTCTGTCCAATCTTCGAACTCGTGGAAGTACAACCGGTCTCTGTGTTTACCAGTGGATCATCGTTAGCCATCATGACGCCACTTTCGGCACCCGTGCTAACAAAGGCCACAATATCCAACAACTCAGGATCGGAGAGTCTATTGCTCCCCCAAAAAGGCATCACACCGCCGGTTAATCCAGAGTAAGTAGAACTGTCCGTGAGGCCACTGGTTCGCGTTCGTTGGGCGATATACTCCAGTGATAAGTCGAACCCTGTAATTTTTGGCGCGAGTTGCGTGCCCTCTCCATCGAAACCATGACAGACGATGCAGCGAGTATTAAACAAGTCCCTACCATTCTCTACATCTCCTCCAACAACGTTCACCGGCGGCTCGACTATATCAACCTCTACTAGCTCTGCGCTGTCACTGTCGTTTTGATCTTGCAACCAATTCAGCAGGTTAATCCAATCCGTGTCGGTTTCCTCCAACGCCGTTGAATTCATCCATTCAGTCACGCAGGTGTTCACGGCATCGAGAAACTCCGTGAATTGACCATTCTTATAGCTGGTACGTAAGTTGGCGTTCTTCAATGGATGGCCAGGTCGGCGAAAGCCATCACTGGCAAACCCATCCTCTTCTGTCATGGCATGACAAGAGGAACAACTGAAGGTGCTGCCAGAACTTAGAGGGGTTGTGTACACCGCAGCCCCGTAGCGGCCATTGTTTACCACACTTTCGGCATCAGCCTGCAGGCAAACATCGAAACCACAGCCCTGAGTGACATTGAAGTTCAGGCTGTAGAGCACATCTCCCACGTTGATTTCAGGCACCCAAAGACTCGCCGTCTGTTCCGTATAGACACCTTCGGTACGCGAGGATACTGACACAGGCGTAAACTCGCTCGCACCCCAGACCGGCGGCTCTTCGCTGACTCTCTGAAAAATAGCCATATAAGCGGTGTTGTCTTCCAAACGGATTATAGGAATAACGAGGTCGCCGGAAGCCGTATCATAAAGATTGCCAGCCAATGCGGATTGCTGACCAAGAAGCGACACCAACCCGAACAACAGGACTCTGCCAAACCACGATCCAAGCGAGCTAAAACGTTCTATCATTGCCACTACCTTTCCACAGGAAACAATCTCAAAGAATAGACCGGTACAAGCGAGTTTAATTGCAACTAAACACCGCGATTTAGCATGTTGGAGACCCGGAATGACAGCCCTGTTAGTCGAGATCGAACACACCCGCGACGGTGGTTGGCTGATCAGAAAGATTGCGGATTTTCACAAATCGCCAGGGGCTCTCCGGGTAAGGCACATCCCAGTCAGAGGCGATACTTTCGTCTTGAAAACAAGCCAACCAGGTCACACCGTCATTGCTCACCTCTACCGAAAGCTGTTGGCTTGCATTTTCGCTTTGAACTCTAAGGTCTGCCTTGAAACCATGGTCCTCGATACGACGGAGGCCGAAATCTACGATGATCGACGAACCGGCTGCCAGAGTTACATGTTGAGATTCCGAATCGCTGGTTGAATCACTTCCAACACCGGAAAGCAATGCATCGAGATTAGTTACCTCGCCTGCAGCTTTCACCGCTACTGCAGAAGCAACGTGACGCTGAGGGGAATCGGCAGACACATAGCGCAATTTGAAGTAAGAAATCCAAACGGATTGCAGTAAATTGAACAGGAGTATCAAAACCAAAACCAGGCTCATTAATTCAAGCATGGTTGCCAGCGCATCCACATACATAGATAAACGAAATGCGGAAGACGCAAAAACCAACACGATATTAATCACTGCGTATAGACTCGCAACTAACACCAAGGCAATCACTCCCCAGAAGGCTTTGTTAGGTAGGGTGTGTCGTGAAAGCTTGTATATGAGGTAGACAAAGATAACGAGAAGAATGCCTACCCCAGCCAAATAGCCATGTCCTTCACCAATCAACCCAATACGCGGGCCCAGAATTTGAAAGCCAACTACCAGCGCAAGCACGAGCGCCAAAAACCAGGCGATAGGCTCTGAGTTCCACATGATCCGTGTGTTTGACCGCTTGCTTCCCACCAGGCCATTAAAGTAAGCAAGCATGGCGCCATAGAGCCCGGCAGTAGAGAGAAATGCGAGTGTGAACAAGTCGATTGGGCTAATCACGATAGCTACCTTTTATTGTTAGAAATCTGAAAACAGCGAATCTTTTCGGCAGTACGACGTACCTATCAACTCCTTACAGCATAAGAAAGAGATGTGCTCCCATTTATACCGGAAAACATCGGCGACGGCTATTTGCTGAATTCACCAGCTAACGCCCGACCGGCTCCAAAACAAGACCAGGGGCCACGCGATCTCCGTAATCCAGACAACGAAGCTGCCAAAAGCTTTGCGTTTAGCTTCACAAATCGGGTATCTATTTGGCGCTAGCTGCACTGTCCTTGGGTATACTCAGGCAACCATGTCCTAATGGAAATCGACAACGGAAGGCAACACTAGAACGCTAGACAGGAGCTAGATAGGGCCGCACAAAGCATGCATCTCCAGCTAAACAGCACCAGATCCTTCTTCCTTGTGGCGGGCCTGCTATTTGTTGCCACACTGGCGAGCTATGGAGGCAACGGTTCCCATGAGTTATTGCAGTGGGATGATGTCGCTTATGTGAGCAGTAACGACTGGGTCACGAATCCCTCGTGGCAGGGCTTGATCGCGCTATTCACTGAGTATCGAGTCTTTAACTGGCACCCAATCACCTGGCTCAGTTATATACCGGAGTATGCATTGTGCGGGGACAATGCTGCCTGTTACAAAGCAACCAATATAGTACTCCACTCAATTAATGCTCTCCTGGTCTTTGTGCTATGCGGGGCAATACTAAGACTCATCACAATCAAGTCGGACCATGTTGAACCGAGCGACAATCATCTAGTCTTCGTAACCAGTTTTACGGCAGCACTTTTGTTCGCCGTTCATCCGCAGCATACGGAATCGGTGATTTGGGTGGCTGAGCGCAAGGACTTACTCTGTGCTGCCTTCTATCTTGCCGCGCTGATCACCTATTTACGGCACTACGCTGCGGAAAGGATA
>JAKSCP010000183.1 GCA_022360535.1 Pseudomonadales bacterium
ATTCAGTGCCAACACTACTCGTCCCAATATCGCGCTTCTCATCTGCGCCAGTGCTGCTCATGTGGAAGGCTTCGGAAGTTTAGAAGGGATCGTTGAGGCGAAAGGGGAGATATTGGATAGCTTATCTGCAGATGGTGTGGCTGTACTCAATGCGGATGACACGTATGTGCAACGGTGGATAGACAGAAGCAGCCATTGTTCAACCGTGCTCTTTTCAGGACACAACAATGAGGCTGCTCACTACAAAGCCAGGAATGTTACGACCAGAAAGGGCTCGGGAGTGAGTTTTGAACTAGTCACTCCGCAAGGTGAAATTGATATTAGCCTTGGTTTGCTTGGAGAGCACAATTCGATAAATGCAGCAGCTGCTGCTGCGGTAGCCATGGAGGCTGGTGCAAGTCTCGCCGAGGTGAAGTCTGGGCTGGCGGCTGTGCAGCCTGTGAAAGGTCGTTTGGTGCAACGGAATGGCCGGCAGGGTTCGACTCTGATCGATGATACCTACAACGCCAGCCCATCCTCATTCAAAGCGGCAATTGATGTGCTTGCACAATTTGATGGTCGCAAAATTCTGATTGCTGGTGACATGAAAGAACTAGGCTTGGAAGCTGAAGCTTCCCATGCCCTGGTGGGGGAGCACGCCAGGCTCTGCGGCATAGATGAAGTTTGGGTAACAGGTGAATTTGCAAATGTGGTCGCTCAGTCGTTTGGTGCCACTGCACAGATCTTTCACACTCAAGATGCATTGATAGAGCACGGTCTGGAGCAGGTTAAGGAAGATGGGGTGTATCTGATTAAAGGATCTCGTGGCGCACGCATGGATAAAGTGGTGGATAGCTTAAGACAAGAGGGAGCTGCTTAATGTTGGTTTGGTTATCAGATTTCCTCATGCAGTTTGACAGCAATTTTGCTGTTATTCAGTACATCACCGTGCGGGGCATTTTTAGCATCCTGACAGCTCTATTGGTCTCATTGCTAATCGGACCCTACATGATACGTCGTCTTAATTATCATCAGATTGGGCAGGTGGTTCGCGATGATGGTCCGGAGACTCATTTCAGCAAGGCTGGTACACCCACCATGGGCGGCGCGTTGATTTTAGTCAGCATCGCGATGAGTACTCTCTTGTGGTCAGATCTTTCCAATCACTATGTCTGGATAGTGCTGCTGGTAACCATGCTTTTTGGTGCAGTGGGTTGGGTGGACGACTACCGCAAGGTTTTCGAACAAGATCCAACTGGACTCTCTCCTCGCTGGAAGTTGTTTTGGCAATTTCTCATCGGAACTGTAGCGGCGGTCGTTTTGTACAACACGGCGATTAGTTCTATTGAAACGGATTACATCGTGCCTTTCTTCAAGGATGTCGCAATCGATATTGGTGTTTTCTATATCGTTATCAGTTCGTTGATGATTGTGGGTTTCAGCAATGCCGTAAATCTGACTGACGGTCTAGATGGTCTGGCTATCTTGCCAACGGTAATGGTTGGAGGTGCGTTGGGTGTGATTGCTTATCTCGCCGGCCATTCAGAGTTTTCGGCCTATCTGAATATTCCCAACGTTTCCGGGTCAGGAGAAGTGGTAATTTTCGCCGGCGCCCTGGTGGGTGCCGGTATGGGCTTTCTTTGGTTTAACACTTACCCAGCTCAAATATTTATGGGTGATGTGGGGGCGTTGGCACTGGGCGCCGCACTTGGTGTGATGGCTATCGTCTCACGCCATGAAATCGTTCTGTTCATCATGGGCGGTGTATTCGTTGTGGAAACTGCGTCGGTCATCTTGCAAGTAGCCTCGTACAAGTTGACGGGAAAGCGAATTTTTCGCATGGCGCCGCTGCATCATCATTTTGAGTTAAAGGGTTGGCCAGAACCAAGGGTCATTGTCCGGTTTTGGATTATCACCGTTATGCTGGTCCTGTTTGGTTTGGCAACCTTGAAGTTACGTTGATATCGGATTGGAAAATTCCTGGTGGATACATCGAACAACAGCGAAAAATTGATTGTAGGTTTGGGGGCTACGGGGATGTCTTGCGCTCGCTATTTCGCAGCGAAAGGGGAAGCCTTTAAAGTGGTAGATAGCCGACCCAATCCTCCAGCACTGGCTGAGTTGCAACAAAACTTCCCTGGGGTTTCTTGCGAGCTTGGCGACTTCAAACAACAAACATTCCTACAGGCATCTGAATTAGTAGTAAGTCCAGGGGTCAGCCTCAAAACGCCGGCAATAGTCGCGGCACGGGAGAGTGGGGTTCCGGTAACCGGGGATATCGATATTTTCGCAAAAAATGTCAACGCACCGATTGCTGCAGTCACTGGTTCCAATGGAAAAAGTACAGTGGTGGAAATTCTGGCTGCGATTCTGGAAAAAGCAGGCTGTAATTTCGGCTTAGGTGGAAATCTGGATAGTCAGAATTCCAAGCCGGCCTTGGATCTCTTGTTGGAAGAAGAGAAACGCATGTATGTGCTTGAGCTTTCCAGTTTTCAACTAGAGACAACCGAACACCTGAACGCTGAAGTGGCGACGATCTTAAATCTCAGCGCAGACCATTTGGATCGATACGATTCACTGGAGGAGTATGGGGCGGCGAAGCAGAGAATTTATCGTGGGGCGAAAAAGCTTGTTGTAAATCGAGATGACCCTAATAGCTTTCCGGTTGAGGAAATGTCGGTTCCAACCTGGGATTTCGGTTTCAGTCGTCCCAGCGCTAATGGCTTTGGATTGTTGGAAGAAGGAGAGGATCAATATCTGGCTTTTCAGTTTGAGAAGATCATTTCCGTCAGTGAGTTGAAGGTTTTTGGCCAGCACAATATCGCCAACGTCTTGGCTGCCATAGCCTTAGCCACTGCTCTGGGCGTTAAGAATGGGGCTGTTAAAAGAGCTATTAGGGAATTCTCTGGACTGCCTCACCGTTGCCAGTGGGTTCGTAGCGTAGAGGGTGTTGAGTTTTACAATGATTCGAAAGGAACTAACGTTGGGGCAACGGTTGCTGCAGTAGAGGGTTTAGGTCAGCGCATATCCGGTCATATCGTGCTGATCGCAGGGGGAGTGAGCAAAGGAGCTGACTTCAAAACCCTGGTTCCAGTGATCAATCGTTGGGGCAAAGAAGTCATTCTCATCGGTCAAGACGCAGTAGAGATGGCGGCGAATTTTGATGCCGATATCCAGACTTACTTTGCACAAGATATGCAGGATGCGGTCAATGTTGCCTTAGAGCACTCCGTGCCTGGCGATGCGGTCTTGCTGTCCCCAGCCTGCGCCAGCTTCGATATGTTCGATAACTACCAGCATCGAGGTCAAAGTTTCATTCGCTCAGTGGAGAGTCTGCAATGAGTATGGCCTCGGTGGCACATCGAATTCCAGTCAGCGGCAGACCACAACCGCAAATCAACTTGTTACTGGTAGTGATCAGCTTGCTGCTCACCATTGGCTTACTGATGATGACTTCTGCTTCAGTGGAAATCGCTAACAGTCAGTACGGCGATCCATTCTTTCTTTTCAAGCGACAAGTCGTTTTCGCCGTGATGGGTGGCGTAGGGATGCTGATTACGCTGCATATCCCTATGTTTCTGTGGCGCCGTTTTAGCTGGTTTTTGCTAATGGTTTCTTTTGGGCTGTTACTGCTTGTTCTGGTGCCTGGTGTGGGCAAGGCTGTGAACGGCAGTATGCGCTGGATTGATTTAGGATTTTTCAATTTACAGCCATCGGAGCTGGCTAAAGTATTTATCATCATTTACATGGCCGCTTACCTGGAGAGGCATTTGGAAGAAGTTCGGGAACGCTGGTCCGGGTTCCTGAAACCTATGTTGGTCATTGGAACGGCGGTGGTGCTTCTACATTTCGAGCCGGACCATGGCTCCATGGTTATTCTGTTGTTAACCGCTTTTTGTATGATTTTTTTAGCGGGCGCGAAGTTCTACCGCTTTCTCCTGATGTTGGTGCTTTGTGTTGGCGCTGTCACTTACGTGGCCGTCATGAAGCCCTATGTGATCGCCAGGTTCTCTTCCTATTTGAATCCCTGGGCGGCTGAAAATGTTTATGGAGGAGGCTACCAACTCACTCAGGCACTTATCGCATTCGGGCGCGGTGAATGGTTCGGAGTGGGTTTAGGCAACAGTATTCAGAAGCTCTACTTCCTGCCTCATGCCCATAATGACTTCGTGCTCGCGATCATTGGTGAAGAGTTGGGACTGGTTGGAGTTTCTCTTGTCGTCGCACTATTTTCCATTCTCGTGTTTAAAGGATTTTCAATTGCCAGATCAGCACAAGCCAAGGACATGCTGTTCAATAGCTTCGTTGCCTATGGCATCTCGCTGTTATTCGCAGGGCAAGCCCTGATCAATATCGGAGTAAACATCGGATTGTTACCAACGAAAGGTCTTACTCTACCTTTCTTAAGCTACGGTGGTGCCAGTCTGATCGTGACTTGTTACATGGCTGCTATGTTATTGCGTATTCAATATGAAACTGAATGCCCTGATGAACAGTTACATAAGGATAGCTTGCGATGGAATCGGGGGGCGTAACCGTGCTGATCATGGCGGCTGGTACAGGAGGCCACGTTTTTCCGGCACTCTCTATAGCTGAAACGCTGCGTGCACGCTCCGTGCAGGTAGAGTGGCTCGGTACGCCAAAGGGCATGGAAAATGAATTGCTAGCTGAAACAGATATCCCACTGCATCGGGTTTCAGTCAAGGGCTTGCGGGGCGCTGGTGCGTTGAGAATTCTGACGGCTCCCTTCATGTTGTTACTGGCATTTATCGAATCATATCGAGTATTGCGGCGGGTGAATCCAGATTGCGTTATCGGCATGGGTGGCTTCGTCTGCGGTCCTGCGGGTCTTGCTTGTTGGTTGCAAAGGCGACCGCTGCTTATTCATGAACAAAATGCAGTAGCAGGACTCACTAATCGTCTTCTTGCCAGATTCGCGACCCGGGTTTTCGAAGCATTTCCCAATACCTTTAAACAGCAGGCGAAGGTTGAGCATACTGGCAATCCACTTCGCGCAAAGATCACCGAACTGGCCGCTACGGCAAAGGCGCAGCCGCTTGTCGGCGATCAGCTCAACTTGCTGGTGCTTGGTGGAAGTCAGGGGGCTTTGGCAATTAATCAGCTGATTCCTGAACTCATTGCTCACTATCAAGGTAGCTCGCAACTGCAGACGCTTCATCAAACCGGGTCTCGCGGATTTGCTTCGACAGTAGCTCTCTATGAATCAGCGGGAGTGTCTGTGGGAGAGACTCATCGTGTGCTTCCTTTTATTGATGATATGCCTGCTGCCTACGCCTGGGCAGACGTGGTGATTTGTCGCTCTGGGGCGAGCACTGTGAGTGAAATCGCTGCGGTTGGATTGCCGGCGATTTTTGTTCCGTATCCCTATCATAAAGATCAGCAGCAGACACACAACGCAAATTGGCTGGTAAACGCTGAGGCTGCATTCATTATTCAACAGGCTGATCTGAGCCTGCATACATTAGCTGCTCAGCTACAAGAATTTGATAGCGACCGTGACTTTCTCACAAGAACCAGCAGCAATGCCCGAGGCAAAGCCATTCTTGACGCCGACCAACGCATCGTTGATGCCTGTTTGGAGGTGCTTGATGCCTAAATCCAGTGGAATACATGAAATTCCGGAAATGCGTCGAATAAAGACTATTCATTTCGTAGGGATCGGTGGTGCTGGCATGTGCGGCATTGCAGAGGTG
>JAKSCP010000462.1 GCA_022360535.1 Pseudomonadales bacterium
TATGTACCGGTCACCGATCCGGAACATCGTTTACACAATACTTTCTGGCCCGGTGGTCGCACCAATCATTACTGGTTTGATTTGAATCGGCAGTGGTTGATTCTTCAACACCCGGGGCCCAAGGGTTGGGTAGCCAAATTTCATGAATGGAAACCTAACATCCTGACCGACTATCACGAGATGGGTTCGTCCAGTACTTACTATTTCCATCCCGGCGCACCGGAACGCACTTTTCCTTATATACCCGAGCGCTCAATGGAATTGTTGGATCAGGTATCTGACCGACCCCGTTCCTGGTTGGATAGCGAACAACGTCTCTACTTTAATGAAGAAGGCTATGACAACTACTACATAGGCAAAGGCTCAACCTATCCCCATATGCATGCCAGCATGGGTATGTTGTTTGAGCAAGCCAGTTCCATTGGATTGTTGGAGACTCCAAATGGTGTGCTGTCGTTTCGCGACAACACCCGCACTCAATATCGCACGTCCCTGGAAATGATTCGGGCTGGATTGGAAATGCGGCAGGAGCTACTTCAGTACCAACGGGATTTTTCCCGCCAGACTCCAGAACTGGTAGCCGAGGATGATATTAAGGCCTATGTTTTTTCAGTGCCCGGTGACAAGGCCCGTGCTTTTCATGCCATCGACATCCTCAATCGTCATCAAATTCAGGTCAATCAATTAGGTCAGGACGTCGAAGTAGACGATGTAACTTACGCAGCGGCTGATTCCTATGTGGTGCAAACCGATCAGGCTCAGTACCGGATGGTGAAGGGATTGTTCGAGATGATTACTGAATTTGAGGACGAAACCTTTTATGACGTGTCTGCCTGGACTCTTCCCCTGGCGTTTGATTTTGATTACGCGCCGCTCAGCGCCCGAGAGTTGCGCGGCGATGTTATCGGTGCGGTAGTCAGCGCTGAGTTTCCTGTAGGCGCAGCGCCAGCCCGAGCACGCTATGCCTACCTGTTTGACTGGTCAAACTACTATGCACCTCGTGCGCTTTATAAATTGCTCGATGCGGGTGTGCGACCCAAAGTGGCTACTCAAGCTCTGACTATAAATAGTGGTGGTCAGAATGTGGATCTGCCGCAAGGAGCCATTCTTGTTCCACTGGGATGGCAAGGCGGTGATCTGAGCGACGATGAGATTCACCAGTTGATGACGCAAATCGCCGCTGATGATGGAATTGAGGTTTATCCGGTTGATTCAGGTCATACACCAATGGCGGGCATGGATCTGGGTAGCCGCAACTTCGCGAACATACCCATACCAAAAGTGCTGCTGTTGGTAGGTGAGGGCATCACTGCTTACGATGCCGGAGAAGTCTGGCACCAGTTGGATGCTCGCATGGCCATGCCTGTGCAGATGGTCAACAAGCGGGAACTACGAGGCCTCGATCTCAACAACTATACCCACCTGGTTCTGGTGGGAGGAAACCACAGTGATCTTGATAGCCGCACAGAACAAATCGATGAATGGATAAGAGACGGGGGCACCTTTGTCGGTATTCGCACTGGCGCCAGTTGGGGCTATGATGCATTGCTCTACCCCGATAACGCTGACGAGGAAGAGGAAACACCAGAAGAGCGTTTTGATTATGCGGATAAAGACGATATTGAAGCGCAGGATATTATTGGCGGTTCCATCATGGCCGGTGACCTGGATAACACTCATCCAATCGGCTTTGGTATCGCCAATCGCATGCTGCCGAGTCTTCGCAACACGCTTATCGCATTTGACCCACCAGAAAATCCCTGGGCAACGTTGATCAAGATTCCGGAGAACAGCTTGCTGGCTGGATTTGCCTCTGAAGAAAAACAGGCCGAGCTAGCTGGTAAGGCGATGGCGATCGCGGAACGACACGGCCAGGGCAGTGTGATTTTATTTGCGGATAATCCCAACTTCCGTGCTTACTTCTTTGGCACCAACAAGTTGTTTATGAACAGTCTTTTCTTTTCATTAGCTTTTGACAGGCCACGCTAACAAGCGAATTAACCGCCATCGTGAAAACTGGTGAAGTCTTCCAGTGGTTTTCGAGAAATAGCAGGTACGCGAGTGCCTGCTTTCGGGTAGCCAACCACCAGAACCATTAATGGTTTTTCGGTAACAGGCCGATCCAGAATCTCATTGAGAAACTTCATTGGCGACGGTGTGTGAGTCAGGGTGGCGAGCCCGGCGTTGTGTAATGCTGTGATAAGAATGCCGGTGGCAATACTCGCTGATTCGGTGACGTAATAGTTCTTTTGTTTTTCTCCCGCATCGTCGTGACTGAATTTCTCAGCAAAGATCACAATTAAATAGGGCGCAGTTTCCAGAAACGGTTTATTGGCATCGGTGCCAAGCGGGGCCAATGCGTCGAGCCAATCCTGTGGGGCTCGTGACTGATAAAACTCACGCTCTTCCTCTTCGGCTCCCAACCGAATTTTTTGTTTGATAGCCGGGTCACTGACGACGGCGAAATGCCAGGGTTGCCGATTGGCGCCACTGGGAGCTGTATTTGCTGCCTGCAGACAGTTCTGAATAATCTCGATCGGAACTGTTTCGTCTGAGAAGTCTCGTACTGTTCGCCTGCGCTTTACTTGTGCAAAAAAGCTCTCGGCACGCTGCTGCATTTCAGCTTCGGGAAGCCGGGTAAATTCCAACGGGATAGTCTCGATAGTGTGGTTGCTCATTGCATGATGCCGCTGAATCAAAATTAAGCCTTATGGGATGTGGATGGGTGCAGTAAAAACCAGTAGCATCTTCAGCTCACTGGTTTTACATCGGCCATGGTCGATGTGTGCATGCACTCCACTGAAGAGAACAATTATGATGAGAATTCCACTTCGCCGCAATTTGCCTTCTGCGCTATGCCTGAGCTTTTGTTGTTTGATCTTGAGCTATGGCAAAGCCATCGCTCAGGTAAACTTCGAATACTGGCCGAACGCCAACTATGACCCCAGCATTCCAACGTTTGAAGAGGTGCTTGGGTATGCTCCAGGAGAAAAGATCACCTGGCACCGGGACGTCATCGCCTATTTCAATGCGTTGCGGGCAGCGGCACCCGATCGGGTGACGATCACCGAGTATGCGCGCAGCTGGCAGGGTAGGGAGTTGATCTATGCGGTGATCTCTTCGCCGGAAAACATGGCTAATCTGGATCAGATTAAAGCAGATATGGCGCGTCTGGCCGACCCTCGGGAAACCGATGAGGAAGCTGCGGCCGAAATCATTGCCGATTTGCCAGCGACGACCTGGTTGTCCTACTCAGTGCATGGCAATGAGATTTCACCTACCGACGCGGCAATGATGACCGCATACCACCTCCTGGCCTCCAGAGGCGATGGTCGGGTGGCTGACATACTTAACGACACAGTAGTAGTAATCGATCCTCTTCAAAATCCCGACGGCAGAGATCGCTTTATTCACCAGTTCACCACAGCGATGGGATTGGAGCCTGATTCGGACCGCCTGTCTGCAGAACACAATGAGCCCTGGCCTGGTGGGCGCACAAACCACTACATGTTTGATATGAACCGCGATTGGTTTATTCAGTCCCAGCCCGAAACAGTCGGTCGTGCTGCCGCTATGCTGGAGTTCTTTCCAGTTGCATACATTGATGCCCATGAAATGGGGTCAGATGGAACCTATTATTTCGCGCCTGAAGCGGTGCCTTACAATCCACATCTGGCGCAGGACCAAAGAGATAGCCTGGAACTGTTCGGGCGCACCAATGCTGGCCATTTCGATAGGTTTGGTATCGATTACTTTACTCGTGAAGTCTACGACGCATTCTATCCAGGATATGGTGCCAGCTGGCCATCCTACTTCGGCAGTATTGCCATGACCTACGAGCAAGCATCGACTCGTGGTCTGGTGTTCAGACAGTATGACGGCGTTGAAGTGCCTTACCGCTATACTGTGCGCAATCAGTTCATCACCTCACTTGGGACCGCTGAAACGGTGCAGGTGAATCGAGAAAAGTTTCTTACAGATTTCTATAACTATCGTGTAACTGCAATTGAAGAAGGGCAAGAGCAAGACATCCGTTCTTACATTATTCCCACCCAGGCTGATCAGTCTGCTGCCGACAAAATGGCAGGCTTGCTAGGTAGGCAGGGAGTCGAAGTTGATCGGGCCACTGCATCCTTTAATGCTTGCGGTGAATCCTATGAGCCAGGTACTTATGTCATTCGTCTGGACCAACCTTCAAAGCGTTTCATCCGTACACTGTTGGATGTAGATGTGCCTATGGAAGATGATTTCTTGCGCGAGCAGGAACGCCGTCGCGCTGAGAATCTTCCTGACGAAATATACGATGTGACCGGATGGTCACTGCCATTGATGTTCAATATCGAATCCAATGCCTGTAACCGCGCCCCCAACGGTGATTTCGTGCGTCATGGCACTGACCTGGTGCAACCTGGAACGGTGGTCGGTGGGGCAGCAACCGTTAGCTACATCGTTCCCTGGGGTGAGGCTTCGGCGGCACGTTTTCTTACCGCCGCCTTGCGAGCAGGCCTGGCTGTGAAGAGCAATGACAAAGCATTTACCAATCTTGGTAATGATTATCCTGCTGGCAGTCTGATTATCGATGTTGCCGATAATCCGGATAATCTGTTTGCTATCGTTTCAGATATCGCGACAGAGTCAGGTGCTGAAGTTGTTGCGGTCAACGACAGTTGGGTAACCGATGGTCCTAATTTTGGTAGTGCTAATGTAGTCCGCTTGAATGCGCCCAAGATTGCCATGGCCTGGGATGAACCTACTAATTCCTACAGTGCTGGTGCTGCTCGCTTCATTATCGAACGACAATTTGGTTATCCCGTTACTCCGATTCGGGTAGACGACTTGGCTGGTGCCGATCTACGACGTTATCAGGTGTTGATCCTCCCCGTGTCTAACGGCAGTTACAGCTCTGAACTTGGCGAGTCAGGCATTGAGAATGTATCTGAATGGGTGCGCCGCGGCGGAGTGATAATAAGTCTGGGTAATGCGACTCGCTTTCTGGCCGACCCCGATGTGGATTTGCTTTCGGTGCGCCGCGAGAGAGCGGTAGTGGAAGTCGAGGCGCCGGAAGAGGAAGAAGGTGACACGGTTGAGGGTCAGTATCTCACTGAAGAGCAGGAGTATCGTGATTTGACTGTGGCGCTGGAAGATTCGCCCTATCCAGTAGCAGGTGTTCTGGTGCGCGCCGATGTGCATCCCGAGCACTGGCTAAGCGCGGGTATCGCGCCTGTGCTCAATGTGCTGGCAAGAGGTACAGATATCTACACACCAATCCGCATCAATGATGGGGTTAATGTGGCCCGCTTTCAGGGGCCGGATGATCTGGTGTCCAGTGGTTACCTCTGGGAAGAGAATCGACGGCAGTTAGCTTACAAGCCATTTGTGATTCAGGAGTCACATGGTGCAGGTGAAGTCATTGCCTTCACCCAGGATCCAACCGTAAGAGCTTATCTTGACGGACTTAACGTCATCATGATGAATGCCATCTTTAGAGGATCTGCTCACGCCAGACCGGTTCGTTAGTTTCCTGCCATTATTGGCAGAAAGAAAAAGCTGCTCGGGGAAGGTCTTATTGTGTTGTTCAGTTGGAATCCGATGCATCGCCATGTCAATCTGCATGACCACGGCTTTGTCTACAACGCCATTCTCAACTGGAATGATGAACCAGAGGGGGTAATTATCGGACAGGGTAAAACCCTGCCCGATAGTGCTATTGCTCGGACTTAATGGCCATCTCTTTCTCGGGATCGCCACGAAAGATCAGATAGCTGATCGTGTCAGTATGAATCTCGTGCCACCCGTGAGGCATTCCCTTTGGAATGATCGCTATGTCTCCGGACTTAACTGGCTGCAGAACACCGCCTGAGATCTCGCCACGAAGCATGGCCCCCAGCAGATTGGAATCGGTAGACTGGGGATCAACAAACTCGCCGCCAGTTACCATGATGCCTTCGCCTTCAACCACGTAGTAAATCTCATCCAGATTCACGTGGGCGATGCCCGTTTCAACCCCATTGGCTTCTACTTTGGAGCGCTGCACCATGGACACGCCGAAGTTCGACTCGCCAACGTCGATATGGCGCATGACGATATCGCTGACTGTCCTGCCCTCAGCCAGCCTGGCCATTCCCTGGGCGATGGTGGCTTCTACCTCAGCTTTTGTCATGATGGTGGAGCCGTCTTCGTCTGCAGTCGATGCAGTACAAGCGAGGGTCACAAGTCCCAGTGCGATCAATTCTTTTTTCATTATTATTTCCTCGTTGCGCTAGGTATTGTGGTTAAGTTTTCAGGCTTCGCTTTGAATCTGTGCTGCGATGGCCTCTACTTCATCCAGCACTCTTAACAGGTTGCCAGACCATAACTGTTCTATCTCAGCCTCGGTGTAACCGCGACGCACCAGCTCGAGAGTGACATTGAAGGTTTCAGAAGCATCATTCCAACCGGTTAAACCTCCACCGCCATCGAAGTCAGAGCTGACACCGACGTGATCGATACCAATCAGATCCACCAGATAGTCTATGTGATCGACGAAATCCGATATGGTCGCAGGCGGCGCGTCGGCAAAGTCACCGCCGGCAGCCCAAGGGGCTCGTCTTAGCTCGCTAACGTAGGTGCCGAAAGCTACTGTCTGTACAACGCCGCCATTGTCTTTCAGCGCTAACAGCATTTCGTCGTCCAGGTTTCTGGAATGATCAGTGAGCGCGCGTGCAGAAGAGTGGGAAGCAATAACAGGAGCCCGGCTGAGTTCCAGGGTCTGCATGATAGAGTCTTTGGAAGGGTGTGAAATATCCACCATCATGCCCAGACGATTCATTTCCCTGATAGCAAATCTGCCCATTTCACTCAGTCCACCGTGCCAGTAGATGCCGTCACGTTCCCCTGTGTTCGAGTCGGAGAACTGGTTGTGGCCGTTGTGGGCAAGTGACATGTAGCGGCCGCCAAGGTCGTAGAACTTTTCGATGTTGGAAAGATCCGGACCCACCGGATAGGCATTCTCAATTCCTATCATGGCGACTTTCTTGCCTTCTGCTGCGATACGGCGTACATCGTCTGAGTTGTAGGCCACTTCAATCTGGTCAGGTGCTATTTCATCGGCCAGTCGATGAATTGCGGAAAACTTATCCATGGCATTTGCCATCGCATCCCGGTAGCCATCAGGATTGATTTCACCCTGTCCGGTGTAAACAATGAAGAACGCAACATCTAGTCCACCGGCGAACATCTTCGGCAAATTGACTTGTGTATCGATGTCCTGTGTGTAATTGACTTCTCGCGTGAAATTGGAAGTATTGATGTCAGCATGAGTGTCGAGAGTAATCACTCGATCGTGAATGTCCTGAGCTCGCGCGATCAATTCCTCTTCCGTCTCGGGCTGCTGCTCCGATTCGCTGCAGGCGATCAGGAAGAGTGGGAGGGCGATCAGACTAAAAATTCTTGCTGTCGTTTTCATGGCTAATGTTTCCGTCGGGAACGGTCCTGGGTTGCTTAATGTTGTGAAAGAAGGGGTTCCAGTAATCCTACGCTGGAAGTGTGCTGTCGCACAGTCTTTTCGAAACTTAGCATCGGCCTACACCTATTGCCAATGCTGGGTTTGCTCCTTCCAGCTTGGCTGACATACACTGTGGAGTTCAGGAGGTCTGTTTAGCGACCTGATTTTACTAATCATCTGATTTAACAAGAGAAAATTGCGAGATCCCATGCCTTACCAAGCTTCAAGCAAAGCCTTTCGCCGCCTCGCTGGTGCAGTTCTGTTGCTGTTCAGTTTTACCCAAATCACCACCGTATTTGCCGAAGGGGGCAGAACCCCGGTTTACGCCAAACATGGCATGGTATCCAGTGCCTCGCGCCTGGCCTCAGAAGCGGGAGTGCAGGCCTTAAAGAACGGTGGCAATGCCGTCGACGCGGCAGTCGCAACTGCCTTGGCTTTAGCAGTCACCTGGCCAACCGCCGGTAATATCGGCGGCGGTGGTTTCATGATGTATCACGGTGAAGATGGTGAAGCTACGGCATTCGATTTTCGTGAAAAAGCACCTTTGGCAGCGACCGAGCGAATGTACCTGGGTCTCGATGGTGAGATTGTTAACGACTCTAATCATTCCGGTCCCCTTGCAGTAGGTGTGCCGGGTACGGTTGCCGGTTTATGGTTGGCCCATCAGCGGTTGGGCACATTACCCTGGGAAGATCTGGTAGAGCCTGCCATCAAGTTAGCCCGTGAAGGAATCCCCATTACCTATTCCTTACAGTCTGGTTTCCGCCGCAATGCTGATCGCTTTCGGCAGTACACACCCTCAACAGAAAAGTTTATGCGTGAAGATGGCTCCTTTTACGAATTAGGGGACACCTGGTACCAGCCTGATCTGGCCCATACCCTGGAATTGATTCGTGACAATGGTGCGGATGGATTTTATCGCGGTGAAAACGCACAACGCTTTGCCAACTACATGGCAGATATCGGCGGCATTATCACCGAAGAAGATTTAGCTCGCTACGAGACGAAAGAACGTGAACCAATTCGTGGCACTTACCGTGGCTATGAAATTGTCAGCATGCCACCACCCAGTTCCGGCGGTGTGGCATTAGTACAAATGCTGAATATTCTGGAAGGCTTCGACCTGGCAGCTATGGGTCACAACTCCGCAGATTACCTGCACGTGTTAACCGAAGCCATGCGTCGAGCCTATGCCGATCGCGCTGAACACCTCGGTGATCCGGATTTCAACGAGTCCATGCCGTTAGAACGGTTGATGTCGAAGCAATACGCAGCGGAGCTTCGTTCTACTATTGATATGGATCGCAAGTCGGCGAGCAGCCCCGAGCAGTTTGCGCAAATCTATGAGTCCGAAGAGACCACGCATTTTTCTGTGGTGGACGGCGAGGGCAATATGGTGAGCATGACCTATACCCTGGAATACGGTTACGGATCAGCCATCGTCGTGGAAGGGGGAGGTTACCTGCTTAATAATGAACTCGGTGATTTCAATGCAATCCCGGGTCGCACCGACGAGCGGGGCTATATCGGGACTGCGCCAAATCTCGTGGCAGCGGAAAAGCGACCGCTCTCCAGCATGACACCTTCAATTGTGGCGCAAGATGGCAAACCCGTTTTTGCAGTAGGCAGCCCCGGCGGCAAAACCATTATTAATACCACCATGCAACTGATTCTTAACATCATCGATCATGGCTTCAATATTGCGCAGTCGGTGGAAGCGGCGCGCATTCACCATCAGTGGTTGCCGGACACCACCAGTTTTGAATCCACAGGATTTTCTCCCGATACCATCAGGCTATATCGGGAGAAAGGCCATGGGATCAGGGAACGCGGCTCGCAAGGAGCAGCCATGGGTGTTTACTATGATCGCAATACAGGCTTGTTTATGGGAGCATCAGATTCACGCCGGGGAGATGCTGCCGCCGTCGGCTATTGATTCAAACTGGTGACAATAACAACACCTGAATACGTGGTGCGCCGATATGGCCAGATTCCGAACCCAATTATCCCTGCTCATCATAAGTCTGGTGATGTCGACGCAATCATTCGCTGACATCGATCCAGAGTATCAAGCCTTCGTTGGTGATTGGGAGTTGGTGAGCTATATGGTGTTTCCTCAAGCCGGTGGCGAGCGGGATATGAATTACATTGGCTACCTCAGCTACGATCCCTTCGGCAATATGACCGGTCTGGGTATGCCCAAAGACCTGCCGCAACGTGCTACCGGTGCCGATGAACGCATCACAGGTGGTTTTGCCTATTGGGGCGGCGTGTCTGTAGATGCGGCTGGCCAGCGGGTGATTCATCACGTGGAGGGGTCTCCCATGGTACCGCAGTGGGTAGGTGGAGATAATGTGCGTTATTACGAGTTTGTTGACGATCTGCTGAAACTCTCTTTAAAGGATGATAGTGGTCGCGTCACGGCAACCCTCACCTGGCGCAAACTCCGCTAACCACAACTGTTTCCAATGCCCAGTCAAGTCGACAGTTCACTTGTTCAACGTCTACGCAAGGAGCTGAAGGGCTCAGTCTATTTCGATAACTTCAGTCGTGGTCGTTACAGCACCGACGCTTCCATTTATCAGCTTATGCCTCTGGGGGTGGTGGTTCCCCAGGATGAAACCGATGTGGAAATTGCAGTACAGATTGCTGTCGATGCTGGCTTGCCGGTGTTACCTCGTGGAGGTGGGACTTCACAAAACGGGCAGGCAATTGGCGAAGCCTTACTGATTGATACGACGCGTCACCTCAACAAGGTCTTGCAATTCAGTCCAGAGGAAAATTCCGTCTGTGTACAACCAGGCCTGGTTCTTGATCAACTCAATCGTTTTCTGAAACCCCATGGTCTGTTTTATCCGGTAGATGTCTCTACGGCCAATCGAGCAACCCTCGGCGGAATGACCGGCAATAACAGTTGTGGAGCCCGCTCTATTCGCTACGGCAATATGGTCCATAACGTGCGTTCAGTAGAAGCCTTACTTGCTGATGGTAGTCGTGCACATTTTGGCAGGTTAAACGGTTCCGCTTTAACTCCTGTGGTCGATGATTCATTGCTCAATAAACTGCGGGCACTAGGCAAACGAGAAGCCGAAGAGATCAGGCAGCGGTTTCCTGATCTGTTGCGACGGGTAGGTGGCTACAATATTGATGAGTTAACTCACGACAATCCGAATTTTGGCCATCTGCTCGTCGGCTCGGAAGGAACTCTGGGATTTTTTCAACGTATTCACCTGAATCTGCAACCCTTGCCTAAACACAAAGTGCTGGGTGTGTGTCATTTTCCAAGTTTCTATGAGGCCATGGACAGCACGCAGCACATCGTGAAGTTGGATCCGGCGGCGGTGGAGTTGGTTGATCGCACCATGATTGACCTGGCTCGCGATATTCCACTATTTGCCCCAACAGTAAATCGATTTGTACAGGGTGAACCACAGGCATTACTACTAGTGGAATTTGCGGGAGATGATCGGGATCAGCAGCTTAGAAGTCTGGCCGCACTAGTTGAATTAATGGCAGATATGGGATTTCCCAATGCCGTGGTGGAAGCAACCGACACCGAATTTCAAAACGCCGTTTGGGAGGTGCGTAAGTCGGGGCTAAACATCATGATGTCCATGAAGGGTGATGGTAAACCGGTGTCTTTTATCGAGGACTGCGCTGTCAAACTGGAAGACCTGGCGGAATACACAAGACGACTTTCTGAGGTTTTCGAGAAACACGGCACGACCGGTACCTTTTATGCGCACGCGTCAGTGGGTTGCTTGCATGTGCGACCGATTCTGAACATGAAGGAGCAGGCAGGTGCCGACAAGATGCGCTCCATTGTCGAAGAAACCTTGGAGATGGTGCGCGAGTACAAAGGCTCCCATTCCGGAGAGCATGGCGACGGTATCTCACGCTCCGAGTTCCATGAGCCCATGTTTGGCAAGCGCATGCTGCAGAACTTCGAAGAAGTGAAAAATCTCTTCGATCCGGGCGGCACTTTTAATCCTGGCAAGATTGTGGACGCGCACAAGATGGATGACCGTAACATCATGCGTTTCGCGCCGGGCTATGCACCGATTGCGCTGGACACGCAACTGGATTGGTCGGAATGGCAGGGTTTCGATCGTGCGGTCGAAATGTGCAACAACAATGGCGCCTGCCGCAAAGCGAATGTAGGCACAATGTGTCCTTCTTATCGCATCAGCAAAAGCGAACAGCATCTCACCCGAGGCCGTGCCAATACCTTACGGCTGGCTCTAACGGGGCAACTCGGGAAAGACGCGTTCACTTCCGATGCCATGTATCAAACCATGGACATGTGCGTGGGTTGTAAAGGTTGCAAACGGGAATGCCCAACTGGCGTGGATATGGCACGCATGAAGACAGAGTTTCTCTATCACTATCGCGCAGCCCATGGATTGCCTCTGCGAGAAAAGCTGATGGCCTATCTGCCGCGTTACGCGCCCAGAGTGAAACAACTCAGCTTTTTGCTGAATCTCAGAGACCGTATACCAGGCATTGCCACTCTTTCAGAAAAATTGCTGGGCCTGTCGGCAAAGCGCCCACTACCGAAGTGGCGCAGGGATCACTTCAAACCCTTTGTTGAAGACGCAGTGGTTGCGGAGGATGAGAAAGAAGTAGTGCTACTGGTGGACACATTCAATGGTTGTTTCGAAACTGAAAATGCCAACGCTGCGATGGCTGTGTTGGCAGCGGCCGGATACCACGTCCATTGCCCGACTGCAGTAGATAAGAAGCGGCCACTGTGCTGTGGTCGTACCTTTTTCAGCAATGGATTGTTAGACGAGGCGCGTGTGGAAGCCCAGCGCACGCTGGCAGCCTTGCAACCCTTCATCGAACGAGGTGTCCCGGTTGTTGGTCTCGAACCTTCCTGCCTGCTGACCTTGCGCGACGAGTATCTTGCCCTGATACCCGGTGCAAGTACGGAGGCGCTAGCTAACAATGCCTTTTTGTTCGAAGAGTTTCTCTGGCAACAGCAGGAAACAGGTACGCTGGACTTAAACTTGAATTCAATCGAGGCCAGGAACATATTGATCCATGGCCACTGTCATCAGAAAGCGTTTGCTGTGATGGGTTCAGTCGAAAAACTCCTGAAACTGATTCCCGGAGTTAATGTCAGCACTATCGATTCCAGTTGCTGCGGCATGGCAGGATCATTTGGTTACGAAGCAGAACACTATGAAGACTCCATGGCGATGGCTGAACTCAGTCTGTTGCCGGCATTGGAAGTGGCAAGCGAAGACAGCTTGATTGTGGCCGATGGAACGAGCTGCCGTAGCCAGATCAAACACGGTAGTGGTCGGGATGCTCTGCATGTGGCGCGAGTGCTACAGATGGCGTTGTAACACTGGCGCAGGAGAGAAAAGACTATGGCTAAACTTCAACGTATAGGTGTGCTCTTTACGGCCAAGTTGGCGGCGCTTTCCATGGGAGTGCTGGGGCTCGTTGCCGGTGTGTTTTATAGCTTTGGCGGCTTCTTCTTTGAATTGTTCACAGACTCCCTCAATGCCGGAACCGCGTTAGCCTTTCTGGCACTCCTGGGAATGCCTCTCCTGTTCGCGGTTTCTGGATTTTTGGCTGGTGGCACGGTAGCGGTTATTTATAATGTCGCCGCCAGACTGGGCATTCGAATAGAAAGTGATCTTTGATGAGTCAGTAAATGGAAAAAGTACTAGTCACAGGAAGTGCAGGTCATCTGGGTGAGGCGCTGGCATGGACACTGTCCAGGCGGGGAGTGAAATTTGAAGGCATTGATATTAAGCCTTCGATCTACACAACAGTGAATGCATCGATCACTGATGAGGATACGGTTGCGAAAGCAATGGAAGGGGTGGATACCGTCCTGCATACAGCAACGCTGCACAAACCACACGTTAAAACCCACAGCAAGCAAGACTTCATCGACACCAATGTTTCCGGAACTCAAACCCTGTTGAGTGCAGCGATTCGTGCTGGCGTAAAACGATTCATCTTTACCAGCACGACCAGCACCTTTGGTCATGCCATGCGAGCAGCCGAGAGTGAACCTGCAATCTGGGTCGATGAAGAACTAGTGCCTGACCAGAAAAATATCTATGGCGCCACCAAACTGGCAGCAGAAGGCCTCTGCAAACTGGCCTATGAAGAAGAGGGCCTGAATTGTCTCATCCTGCGGACCTCGCGCTTTTTCCCGGAAGAGGACGATTCGGCGGCAGTGCGAACCAACTTCAGCGACGAGAATAGCAAGGCCAACGAATTCCTGAATCGCCGAGCAGAACTTTCAGACATCGTGGAGGCCCATTTCTGTGCCGCTAACCGAGCTGAGGAAATCGGCTACGGACTGTATCTTATTAGTGCCACCTCGCCATTTGCTCGGGAGGATCTACCGCTGTTAAACGAAAATGGGCCCGCGGTCGTGGCGAAGTACTATCCTGACTTTCAACAAGTCTACGACTCAATTGGCTGGGCAATGTTCGAGAAGTTCGATCGGGTCTACGACAATAGCAAGGCGCGTATTGAGCTGGGTTGGCAACCCAAGTACGATTTTGGCACTGTCCTCGACGCACTGCGCGCAACGCAAGTATTTCCAAAACCCGAAGTCACGCGGTTCGTTGGTAAGAAGGGTTATCACGACGAAGTCTTTGAGGACGGGCCGTTTCCAGTCTAGACGAATGTCTGCTTTCGACCCAATGTATGGACGCCTCCCACCTAGTTTAGCTAGGTTAAGTGTCACCACAACACGAGAGGGTCCATACATGCGACATTTAAATACAATTGGGGTTGATTTGGCAAAGAGTGTAATTCAAGTTTCAGTAGTCACACCACACGGTAAAGAAGTGAGCAATAAGGCACTTACCCGCAAGAAGTTCAGTGCGTTTCTCGCCACGCAACCAGAATCATTAGTGGCGTTTGAAGGTTGCGCCACAGCCCATCATTGGGCACGATTCGCTAGGCGAGCAGGTCATCGAGTTCGGATTCTACCAGCGGTTTCAGTATCGCCGTTTCGCCAGGGCCATAAGACCGATCAGAACGACGCGCTAGCAGTGGCAGAAGCTGCCAATCGTCCTCATATCAAAGAAGCACCACTGAAGAGTGTTGAACAACAAGGTCTGCAAGCCATCCAGAGATCAAGGGAGTTGTTAATCCGGGATCGCACCTCGTTGTCGAACCATATCCGTGGTCTGCTTCTTGAGTTCGGGATAGCGATACCTAAAGGGTTCTATCATCTGCATCAAGCCATGCCTGATATATTGGAGGATGCCGACAATGGTGTTCCGGATATGTTTCGCTCGACGTTGTACCTAATGCACGATCGACTGCTGCTGATCAA
>JAKSCP010000285.1 GCA_022360535.1 Pseudomonadales bacterium
CATAAGACAAGGGTTTCACGTCATTGATCGGAATGTTTCGATCAACCTCGCTTGCGATTACTTTTAGCGAGCGTTCAAAGTTTGCAATCGAAATGGTATTTAGCATCGGTGTTTTTACAACAATGGCCACCGAATTTACCGCGAGTTGAGCTTCTGGATTGGTTAAGGGCAGTTGGGCAAGGGGCCGATAGATGGCAGAGCCATTCAGGGCCTCTCGATCCGGTTCGCCATAAATAAGCTGATTGACAACACCGGTAACCGTGACGGTCTCACTTTCTCCCTCCGGATGAAGTTGGATTTGCTTGCCTATAGCAGATTCATTTGGCCAATATGTTTCAGCGAACAACTGATCGACAATTGTGACCGGAGAGCTGAATGCATTATCTGCGTTGTTAAAATACCTGCCAGCAATAAGCTCGGTGTCCATGCTGGATAGATAGTCGGCACCTATCCAAACACTTCCGATATCAGGGATGCGATCTCCAGCAGCGATGTCCTGGTCTTCCAGCCTGTATCGAATTCGTTCTGGATAGTTTCCAGCCAAAGTGGTGGCGTAAGCCATACTTTCGAAAGCATCATCATTCGACACCTCGATAACAAGATTATCAAGGAAGTTCAATTTTTCGGCCGTGCCTGAATAATCGGCTGAGCTGAAGTCCACACTTGCGGTCAAGAAGCCATCCGGATTCACACCAAAATCGACTTGATTGGCGCGATACACAAATACAACAAACACCCAGCAGACAATTAGCAGAAAGCACGACATCACTACTTCAGTGCTGACTAAAAGGCGAGTAAGTTTACTCGTGCCGATATTCGCGGTCGTTTTTGAATCATTGCCCAGCACACCGCAGATATCTTGACGAGTCGCAGCCCAGGCTGGATAAAAACCCGATACTGCCCAAACGGCCAGAGTGGCCAGGAATATCGAAGCAATCTCCCATTTCTGCAAACCGAAACTCAGCCAGAATGGCAGCTCAAAATTGGAAGAGGCAAACCAATTCTCAATGATGTTCAAACTTAAGACGCCTATGAGCAGGCCCACTAATGCCCCCATCATGCAGATCAAAAACGATTCCATAAGTACTTGCCGGATGGCCCGATAGCGTGTTCCACCCACTGCAGTTCTTACCGCCAGCTCGGCGATTCGTTCGTTGCTTCTCACAATCAATAGGGTTCCCACATTGAGGCAAACTAACAGCAGCATTGACAGAGACAGGCCTATGATTAGAGGAACATAGCGTATAGCGGTGGTGAACAGTTGTGAGAAAGGCCTTACATACCCAACCCTGTCACCATAGGTGTCAGGGAATTCTGCGTTTAGAGATTGCAATAACGAATTCAATTCAAGTATGGCCGCATCGATGCTAGCTGTTTCCCTAAGGAGAGCAATCGGCGTTACCCTCGGACTTTCTCCAGGCTCAGCATTTGATTCCATCTGCAAGGGAAGCCAGAGATCATTTTGGATGGGATAACTGAATTCTTCGGGCATTACACCGACAATTGAATAGAACTCGCCATTAATCCTGGCTTGTAGATCCAGAATATTTGTTGTGCCCGCGTAGTAGTTCTGCCATAAGTCATAGCTGATAACCACAACAGGCGCTGCGGAAATCGAGTCGTCTTCAGGCTGCAAGCTTCGCCCGAGCAAAGGAGGTACATTGGTGATGGCAAGAACATCAGGCGTTAGTCGGGCGGCGTTATACAATTCAGCCGTATCGCCATCGCTGAATACCGCTGGCATCTCACGATATGCACCAAAAGACTCATAACTAGTAACACTCTGCTCCAGTCGTTGATAGGTAAAAGCGTCAATGCGTTGATTGACCAGGCTATCGACACCTTCTCTAATAATTACGAACCGATCTCCGTTTTCGTATGGCAATCCTGCAAGGCCTACCACTTTAGCCATAAAGATCAAAGGCACAATAATGCCGATTCCCATCGCGATAACAGAGGTACAGAGGATGGTAAAACCAAATTTCTTCCGCATAAGTCGGAGGGTGTATTTGAATTCAAACCAGTAATTCATAATCTTATGCGCTCGTTGCTTGTTTATGGCCGAACATCTTGGCCAGGTCGATTTCTATGGCCTCGGTCCGCTGTAAGTCAGTGGACTGGCACCCACAATATTGTTAACTGAAGCAGATTCGTGGACGTAAAGCGTGATTTCGTCTCTAGCCAATAAGGTTCCCCGAATCTCTGAACCGGGGCCGATGACTACTTCCTGCTTACCCCAATTCCTGTTCATGATGTCCAGGATTCCTCTGATTCTTCGGCGCTGAATGATCACGTCGTTTTCTATAACACTGTTCTCCAGGCGAATGTCGCCGGTTCGGGTCTCCACGTTTTCGCCAACACTTACGTCGAACAGTTGGATGTCGCCGTTGGAAGTTCTGACTGAGCGCCCGACGGTGACATTGGAAAGACTGATCCGACCGTTGACGGCTCTTGCATTGCCATCGATCTGCCCGCCACTCACCGCGGTAATACGGCCATTAACCGTCTCGACATCGTTGACGCGGGCGTTGCGACCTCCGATAGTCACCCGCCCGTTAACGGTTTCCACATTCCTGGCGGTCGCGCCATCTTCAACCGTGATGCGGCCGTTTACAGAGTCCACATCGTTCACGGTCATGCCGGTGCCTACCACGATCCGCCCGTTGACGTTGCTAACATTCCGTCCCTGTTCAGGTTCGGGTGTAAGGACGATTGTCGAGTTGGTAGATCTAATTCGTGTAGGATCGCTGCTGCGGCTGTAAACGACACAACCTGTCAACGCTAATAAAAGAAGGAAGACTAAAGCTCTTTTTGCCAGTAAAGATGGATGAAATTTCATAATGCTGCCTCTCTGTAGTTAATGTATTTTGGCGGCTATTCGTAATGCAGGGCTTCGCCTGGCTCTATCGCTATCGCTTCTCGCGCAGGCAAATAGGAAGCCAAAGCAACGATGGCCCCAATAACTGCGACGATGACTGTAAAAATTGTTGTAAGCACTGGCCAGGAAGAATCCATAGCACCTGAGATGCTTACGTAGTTGAGCGCTACAAGGGCACCACCACCGCCAATTGCTGCTCCCGACAACAGATAGGTTGCGCCACGGTGCATGGACAGCTTGAGAATTAACCAATTAGGTGAACCTAACGCTCTTCTGATGCCAATCTCGTGAATCCTTTCGTGAATCGACCTTGCTATGAGCCCATATATGCCAATGATCGACAGCAACAACGCGCCTAAAACAGGTGTACCGAACATGCCAATATGGAGTGTGAACCATGAGTTTAGTGACTGTGTGTAACGAGAGAGGGTTTGAAAATTACTGAGCGCGATTGTCCTGTTCGAAGCTGCTGCAGCTAGCCTAATCTGTCTTTCCGTTTCGGCTAACGGAGCATCAGTGTCCCGCAGTTTTGCAATAAGATAGGTCAGTTGTGATGGAGTCTGAGATAGTGGTCTGTACACTTTTGAAAGGACAGACCCTCCTTCTATGGTTGGTACCAATCCGACTATTCGAACGGCTCGAATCTCTGAATCGGAATTATCTTGTAAGTAAAGCAATCTACCCACCGGTGACTCATCGAATTGCATTAAATCTACAAAGGCATTGTCTACCAGCGCTACAGGCTCCGAGTTTTGCGAATCGCCGGGGTCGAACGGTCTTCCTTCGATTAGTGATAGTCCCAGTGTTTCAAAGTAATTTTCTGCGATGCTTACTTCGCCAAATTGTGGTCGGGCAGATTGTTCGAGTAGTTCTGTGGCAGACATTGCCATCGCTACTCTACGCCCATTGTTTCCGGGGTTGGTGGATGAAAATGTTACAGACTCGACGTTGGAGATGTTTCGAGTCCCATCCTGCAGCTGCGTTTGAAAGCTGAGTTCGCTTGCTTTGCTGGCGAATGTTTCAGATGAGCTGGTCCAGTATGCCGATAGATAGTTTCCTTCATCTTGCACTACCTCTGATCGAAAACCCTGTACAAATGAATACAGATAAGAGCAGCTGACCAAGAGCAGGAAGAATGAAAGTATGACTTGTGATACAACTAAAACAGAAGCAACGCGATTCGGACTGTTGGCTGCTTTGCCGGTAGCTCCACCGCCCAAGACCAATGCAATGTCGCTTCTCGTTGTGCGCCAGGCTGCAAATAGCCCGGCAATCAACCAAAATACCGCAAGCACCATTATAGAGATGAGCAGGATTTCTAAATCAAAATGAAAGTCGAACCAGTAAAGCAAACGGCCGCCCATAAAAATGTTGGTAAAAAAGAACTGTAACCAGTTCAGAATCTGGCTCGAGAGAAGTGCGCCAAATACAACGCCGAGCGTGCAGATAAGGAAGGATTCGGAGAGAACGTGAAGAATGAGATTAGTTTTTTTGGCACCAACTGTTGTTCTAATGGCGAGCTCTGCAATTCTTCGGTTCGCACTGATAAGCAACAAGTTACAGACATTAAGGAATACCAGTCCGAGAAGACTAACGGAAATCACTCCTGCCATCTCGAAAGTGGCAATTGAGTTTATCCATCCATGGGAATAAGGAATGACTTTCGCAGTTCGAAAGGGGTATTCGTCAGGTAAACGCTGGCTTAACGCTGAAATTAGTTCGCTAACTTCAGTAGTGGCATTCTCAATACTTACATGTTCTTTCAGTACCCCAAAAAATCCGATGTTTGTTAGCTCACCAGGGTTGGTAACGCTGGGAATGGTCAGTGGTAGCCAGAAGTAGTGGACCTGTGGATGCCTGAATCCTTCCGGCATAACGCCGATTACGGTTCGAAATTCTCCATTCATAGGGATTGGCATGCCCACTACATCGGGGTCAGCGCCATAGTATTGGGTCCAAAGGTCATGACTGAGTAGTACTACGGGTTCAGCGCCCGGAAGTTCATCACTGTCGGTAAAAGCGCGCCCCAAAATCGGAGCAGTTTCCATCATTGAAAGAGCCGACACTTCCAGGCTGGTACCGAAGTAAGTCTCAATGGTTTCCCCGTCTGAAAACGTAGCGGGGATATCTATTAGCCCACTGATGGATTCGAAACTATCGGCGTTGTCCCGAATGTAATTCAATTGGAAGCTATCAAAGGAATTAGTAGTCATACCGCGGTTATTGCGGGAGTCTACCTGCTCAATTATCACTAATTGCGAATCTTTGCTTCCTGGCAATGAAGGAAAGACCAAGTTCTTGGTAATGGAGTAGAGCGGAATGGAAATGCTAAACCCAAGAGCCACCACAGATATAAAAAGCAAGTTAAAGCCGATTCTTTTCCTAATCAGTCTCAGAGAATAGAAAAGATCAAATCGGCTAAACATTGTTTGCAATTCCTTGTGAGCTTTTGTTCTGTTCTATTGCGCTATTCATAGTGCAGCGCCTCACCTGGTTCCATGGTGACAAGGCGCCTTGTCGGAACATACGATGCTGTTAGTACTAAAATGCCTACTACAACGGTAACCGTGGTGAAAATGCTGCTAAAAATGATCATCGCATTGAAGCCGGAAATTGAGGTCAGTGACGATTGTGCAGCGCTCATTGCGATAGCACCGAGTCCACCGCCGAAAACGAAAGCAACGCCTAAATAGAGCAGCCCTTGATAAAGAAATATCTTTACGATGCGCAAGTCGGATGCGCCCATGGCGCGCCGGATGCCCATTTCACCAGTGCGGGCAAGCACTGAGCGTGATATCAGGCCGTAGATACTGATCACGGAGAGCACGAGCGCCCCGACTGCAGCGGCAGCGAACATCCCGAGAATCGCTGTTATTCCTGAGGCATTGAGTTCAATAGGATCAGACAGCAGCATGATGCGGTACAGTGTGATTTCCCGATTTACCCCTCTAGAAATTTCCCGCAGTTCTCTTTCAACCTCTGCAATTGGGCGCAGTAGTGTTGAAGGGTGCATTCGAACAGTGAACTGAAACCCTGATAGCGTGGGGTTCTGAGAGAGGGGGACATAAATCCGCGGACCAAAGCGGGCAGTAACTTCGCTGTCGGGCATGTTCGATTGAGGTAC